>JBAXPJ010000014.1:0-46060 GCA_037132335.1 Sediminibacterium sp.
CAAACAAATGTTAGAAAATGGAGGAAGGAAAGCGCCAACGGCAGGTGGCAAGTGCCCTGCAAGAAGAAATGAACGATATTTTTAGAAGACTCAGCCTGAATATGATTGATGGAGGGATGGTGTCTATCTCAACAATTAAGGTAACGCCCGACTTGCTCGAGGCCCGTATTTACTTGAGTTTGTTTCAAGTAAAAGACGATAAAGCCGTGATGAAAACCATTGAATCTAGGGCTTGGGAAATTAAAAAAGAGCTGGCAAACCGGGTAAAACACCAGTTAAGACGCATCCCTGTTTTGCATTTTTACTTAGATGATACCCTAGATTATGTATTTAAAATGGAGGAAGTGTTTAAGAAATTAAACGAGCAAAAACCACCAAATACCGAAACGGAGTAAATCAACCCATGAATTTTTTATTTGCCTGGCGCTATTTCAAATCAAAAAAATCTACCAATGCCATCAATATCATTGCATGGATTAGCGTAGTTGCCATAACAGTTGGCACTGCAGCATTGATTGTGGTGCTAAGTGTATTTAATGGCTTTGAAGGACTAGTGAAAGGCTTGTATGCAGACTTTTATGCAGACATTCGCGTAGCTCCAGCAGTAGGCAAAACATTCCATCTTTCTACCGCACAATACCAACTAATAAAACAAACTGCAGGTATAGCTGGCATTAGTGGTGTTGTTGAAGAAAAAGCAGTTTTAGTAAATGGCGAATGTTCTTCTATTGTTTACATTAGAGGGGTAGACGATCAATTTGCTACTGTCATTAAAATTGCCAACCATATCAAGCGTGGAAAATTTGAATTAGGCACTGCAGAAAGGCCTACCATGGTAGTTGGTATGGGTATTGAAAATGCCGCCTGTTTAGATGTAGAAAGAACAAACTCAACCATAGCACTTTACTTGCCCAATAGAGGCGCAGCTAATTTTAAATCTGCCGATGCTTTAAATGCCTTTAATGTGCAAGCAGTGGGCACGTTTATGGTACAACAAGATTTTGACAATAAGTATGTGTTTAGCAACTTGGCGTTCATGCGGTTTATGCTAAATATGCAAGCAGATGAATATTCTGCTTTTGATATCAAAGCCAATGCTAATGAAGATTTGGTAAAAAAGAAATTACAAGAAATTTTAGGAAATAAGTTTTTGGTGCAAACGCGTTATGAACAAAATCAAAGTTTGTTTACAGTCATGCAAATTGAAAAATGGGTGATTTATGCCATCCTATCTTTAATATTAGTAGTGGCTGCTTTTAACATGATAGGAGCACTAACCATGTTGGTATTAGAAAAACAAAAAGACATTGCAGTATTACAGGCAATGGGTGCCAATCAAAATCGTATCAAAGGAATATTTTTAAGCGAAGGATTATTACTAGCAGGATTAGGCGCTGTTTCGGGCATGGTAATCGCTGCCATTATTTGTGGCATACAAGAACGTTTTCAATTAATTAAGCTAGGAGGTAACACATTTATTATTGATTACTATCCAGTAAAAATGCATCTCGCTGATTTTGTTTTAGTAGCAGGAACAGTATTTGTCATAGCAGTGCTAGCTGCTTATATTCCTTCTAAAAAAGCAAGTTTGCAGTCATTCTCTTTAAAATCTTAAGATTTAATTAGTAATCGCCCAAGGTTTCGGGTAATTGTGCCAATGCTTTGGCTAATTGGTCGTCATTCGGCGCAATGCCATGCCATTCGTGGCTACCTTCCATAAAGTCAACACCTTTTCCCATGCCAGTTTTCATTAGCACGCAAATTGGTTTGCCTTGTCCTGTAAGTGATTTTGCAAGGTCAATACCGGCAACTAACTGTGCCATATCATTTCCTTCAATGGTAATTACTTTCCAGTTGAAGGCTTCAAATTTTGCTTGTAAACTATCTAATGAAAGTACTTTACTAGTAGGTCCGTCAATTTGTTGACCGTTAAAATCGATGGTTGCAATTAAATTATCTACTTTGTTATGGGCTGCAAACATAATCGCCTCCCAGTTTTGTCCTTCTTGTAATTCGCCATCTCCGTGTAATGAAAATACCAAATGAGCATCTTGGTTTAATTTTTTTGTTAAGGCGGCACCAATTGCAACACTCATTCCTTGTCCTAAAGAACCACTTGCTACACGAATACCAGGTAAATGCTCGTGGGTAGTTGGATGCCCTTGTAAACGGGTATTTATTTTTCTAAAACTTGCTAATTCTTTTACTTCAAAATAACCAGTACGAGCTAGTGCTGCGTAGTAAACAGCAGAAAGATGTCCGTTCGATAAAAAGAACAAATCTTCATTCTTACCATCCATTTTAAAATCATTGTGGTGGTGCATGGAATGAAAGAACAAACTAGCAAAATAGTCGGCACAACCCAAAGAAGCACCTGGGTGACCACTTTGAACGGCATGAACCATCCTTAATACATCTCTTCTAAGTTGTGTTGCTACTTGTTCCAATTCTTGAATGCTTGCCATAAAACTGATTTTCAGAGGGCGAAGATAAAAGCTAAATGGTAAAATCGCTAAAAAACTGATTATTAAACCACTTAAAACATAAAATAGTGCCATTTTAAGCTCGTTCAACCATAGTAAATAGGCGTTTTTGTTTTGATTTATTAGTTTTGCGCTACTTAAATAAAAATCTATGTCAGAAGCATTAGCATTAGTAACCGAAGATTCAGAAAATTCCATGAAAAAGGCCATTGGTCATTTAGAACTAGAAATAGCTAAAATAAGGGCAGGAAAAGCAACCCCAGGAATTGTTGATGGCATCAATGTAGATTATTATGGTAGCCCAACCCTAATCAGCCAAGTGGCTAATATTACGGTGTTAGATGCAAGAACAATTAGCATTCAACCTTGGGAAAAAAATATGCTTCAGCCAATTGAACGCGCAATTATGATGGCTAATATTGGTATCACGCCTCAAAGCGATGGTATTCAAATTCGATTATTTATGCCGCCATTGACCGAAGAGCGTAGAAGGGAATTATTCAAAAGAGCAAGCGGAGAAGGAGAGCAGTCTAAAGTAGCTATTCGCAATATTCGCCGTGATAGTATTGAGCAAGTAAAAAAATTACAAAAAGACGGTTTGAGTGAAGACGTTGCTAAAGACTCCGAAAAATTTATCCAAGACCTTACCGATCGTTACATAGCGCTTGTAGAAAAACAGTTAGCTGCAAAAGAAAAAGAAATAATGTCTATTTAGTTAGTTTATTAATGAATTTATTAAAAGCCCATTTGCAAATGTAGATGGGCTTATTTTTTGTTGGTAATATAAACACCTATCAAAATAATTCCCATACAAATACCTTGTAAAAAATTTAAATGTTCGCCTCCTAAAATTCCCCAAAACATGGCAACAAAAGGAATGCCATAAGTAACGGTAGAGGCGAATAATCCACTGGCTCGTTTAACCAACATATAGTAAATAACAGTAGCAACAGCAGTACCTAGCACTCCTAGCAAAAATGCTGCAGCAGTGGCTTTTAGAATAATAGTGCTAGAAATTGCCAATGAAAAATATCCAGTAAAATATAAAATAATAAGGCAAGGAATGATTAAAAAAACAAAGGCAATAGCCGTAATATCTAATGAGCCAATATTGTGTAAATGCCTAGAAACCATGTTTACATTGATGCCATATAATAAAGTAGCAATTAGTACCAAAGAGGCGTAACTAATATTTTCAAAATTCAAGTTCTTTTGAGCGGCGAATAAACCACAAAGCCCTACAAATCCTATGAGTACCCCAATCGTTTTTTGTTTGGTTGTTTTTAACTGAAAGAACATAACGCCCACTACTATTGTAAATAAAGGAGTAAGCGCATTTAGGATGCCTGCAATACCACTATCAATTTTTGTTTCGGCAATACAAAACAAAAAAGCTGGAAAAAAGCTTCCAATCAAGCCAGAAAAAACAACCAAAAAAAGTTTGTTTGTAGGAATCTTTTTAAAGGAATCTATGGCGAATGGTGTTAATACTATACCTGCACTCAACATGCGTAATGCAGCAACCTGGTAAGCTGAAATGGCTTCCAAGCCCAATTTCATTAAAATAAAGGAACTGCCCCATATTAAACAAAGCGCAGTAAATATTCCCCAGTTAATTAATTTGTCTTTCAGAAAAAAAATTTTGGCAAAGTTGCTGATTTTATAATCATAAATAGCAAAGAATTAGTTGAGTTGTTGTTTTTTTTCTATTTTCAAGGCAATAAAACGGTACTAATTATGGGTATGATAAAAGAATTTAAGGCCTTCGCAATTCGCGGGAACTTAGTGGATACAGCAGTCGCATTTGTAATGGGTGCGGCCTTTGGTAAAATCGTTTCTTCTTTTGTAGACGGAATGGTGATGCCTTTAGTAGGAATGTTATCGGGCGAGGTTGATTTTTCCGACAAAAAAATTATTTTAAAAGCAGCGATCCCTGAATTTAAAGACGCTACTGGTAAA
The DNA here is from genome assembly GCA_037132335.1 of Sediminibacterium sp. Lineage (GTDB taxonomy): Bacteria > Bacteroidota > Bacteroidia > Chitinophagales > Chitinophagaceae > Sediminibacterium. The sequence continues at coordinate 4,443 of JBAXPJ010000014.1, forward strand.
TTAGTCACTGCTGCTGTTTCGGAAGTATCGGTTAAATACGGCGCTTTTCTAACCAACTTAATTGATTTTGTGATTGTGGCTTTTGCCGTTTTTATACTCATTAAGGCCATCAATAAAATTCGAATTAAGCTAGATCAAGATCCTTCTAAGGAATCTCCCTCTTCAACCGACCAATTATTGATGGAAATAAGAGATTCCTTAAAAAATAAGGCAGAATAGGGGTTAACAGGTACTGTCGGTGGATAACTATTCCACTGAAACCTTCATTTTTGCTATTGAATCAGTTTCTTTGCAATTAAAGCGTATTTCCTTGGCAACTTCCAATTATCAAATAAAATTAGACCAATTTGAAGGTCCTTTCGACCTACTACTTTTCTTCATAGAAAGAGACGAGTTAGACATTTATAATATTCCTATTACCAAAATCATCAATGATTTTTTAGACTATATTCACCAAGGCGAAAAACTCAATATTGAATTAAGTAGTGAATTTATTTTATTTGTGTCTACGCTAATGCGCATCAAGGCACGTTTATTATTGCCACGAAAAGAAATCGATCCGCAAGGAAATGAAATTGATCCGCGCCAAGAACTCATCGACAAAATACTAGAATACAAACGTTTTAAAGAAGCGGCTGTAGAAATGGCCGAGATGGAAGCTGTTAGAATGTTGATGGTAAAGCGTGGAAACTTACACCGCGAAATTTCGCAAATTGGTGAAGACGCATCTGAAGGAACTGAAATTCAAAACATCACACTTTTTAAGTTGATGAAAGCTTTTGAAAAAGTAATGCTTCGGGTACAAGAACGCCAAAACAAACCCGTGCATACGGTGGTGCGTTATAACTATACCATGGAAGGTAGCAGGGATCATATGCTAACTTTTTTACAGAAAGAAAAAACAGTTTCGTTCGAAAGGGTTTTTGAAGAATGTCAAGACAAAATTCATGCAATATTTTTGTTCTTATCTATCTTAGAACTTACACAACAGAAATACATGAAATTGATGATTGGCGATGGCCGAAACAATTTTATTGTAGAGTGGAATGAAAATCGCGAAGAAGATTTATTAGATGCAGGCTTAACCGAAGAAGACCTAACTATTCGCGAGGATGATCCTATAGTGATAGACTAAGTATTCATTAGTTAAAATGAATACTTAGTAATTTTATTGTAGCATATTTTTAGTGGTTACAGCGGTATCTTCTTTCATCAACATTCTTACAGCAGCTGCAATTCCTTGTGCATCATAAGCACATTCGCGATGCAATTCAGCAGGGCTTCCATGCTCTACCAATCTATCAGGGATACCTAATATTTCAATACTTGCTTTGTATTGGTGTTTATTCATGAACTCTAAAACAGCCGAACCAAATCCACCTACAACAGTTCCGTCTTCTACAGTTACTATTTTATTGTATTTAGCAAAAACTTCGTGTAATAAATCTTCATCGATAGGTTTCACAAATCGCAAATCGTAATGAGCCGGATCAATTCCTTCGGTCCTTAATTCTCTAATGGCCGCTTGTGCAAAATTACCCGGATGTCCAAAACTTAAAATGGCAATACCATTTCCGTCTTTTAGTTTACGGCCTTTGCCAATGCTTAATTCTTTGAATGGTGTTCTCCAATTGGTAAGTACGCCTTCTCCTCTTGGGTAGCGAATTACAAAAGGATGCTTATTGCTTTCTAATTGTGCAGTGTACATTAAGTTGCGCAATTCTTCTTCATTCATTGGGGCGCTAACAACCATATTTGGTATACAACGCATAAATGGAATATCATAACAACCATGATGTGTTGGGCCGTCTTCTCCCACCAATCCAGCACGATCTAAACAAAATACAACAGGTAGTTTTTGAATGGCAACATCATGCACTACTTGGTCGTATGCTCTTTGCATAAACGACGAATAAATATTGCAAAAAACACGCATGCCTTGTGTTGCTAAACCAGCACTAACTGTAACGGCATGTTGTTCGCAAATACCCACATCAAATGCGCGATTAGGCATTTTTTCCATCATGAATTTTAAAGAAGAGCCACTTGGCATAGCAGGCGTAACACCCATTATAGACAAGTTCTTTTCTGCTAATTCAATCATGGTATGTCCAAATACATCTTGGTATTTTGGAGGTTGGTCGGAACTAATTTTCTTCTTAACAATTTCACCAGTTACTTTATCAAATAATCCTGGGGCATGCCATTTTGTTTGGTCTTTTTCTGCTAGTGCATAGCCTTTACCTTTTACGGTTACAATATGCAATAGTTTTGGTCCAGGGATATTTTTAAGGTCTTTTAAAGTTTCTACAAGCTTAGTGATATTGTGTCCGTCAATTGGGCCAAAATAGCGCAAGTTTAATGCTTCAAATAAATTACTGCTTTTAGAAACAACACCTTTTATATTAGCCTCAAGTTTTGAAGCCATTTCTCTACTAAATTTTTTTCCTACAGGCAATTTGCCCATTAAGTTCCAAACCTCATCCCGCATTTTATTATAAGTTGGGGAAGTAGAAATATCAGTTAAGTATTCTTTTAGCGCACCAACGTTTGGATCGATGCTCATACAGTTATCGTTCAAAATAATCAACACATCACTATCGGCAACTCCTGCATGGTTCATTGCTTCAAAAGCCATACCCGCAGTCATAGATCCATCCCCAATTACCGCAATTGATTTTCTGTTTTCGCCTTTGTATTTGGCGGCCATAGCCATGCCAAGTGCGGCTGAAATAGAAGTAGAGGAGTGCCCAACACCAAAAGTATCATAAGGGCTTTCGCTTCTTTTAGGAAAACCACTTAATCCATTATACTTACGATTGGTAATAAAACTGTCTCTTCTGCCTGTTAATATTTTGTGACCATATGCCTGGTGGCCTACGTCCCAAACTAATTGGTCGTAAGGTGTATTGTAGATATAATGGAGGGCAACGCTAAGTTCTACCACGCCAAGGCTTGCGGCAAAATGACCGCCATGCACGCTAACTACATCAATAATATATTGACGCAATTCATCGCAAACTTGGTGCAATTGGTCTCGATTTAACTTTTTAAGGTCATCGGGGCTGTCAATCGCTTTTAATAGGGGGCCTGCCAAAATCTCCATGAGCCTAATGTTTAATTGTAAAAATAAGCAATTACTTAGTAGATATAAACTAAATTACAACTACCAACATACCATTAAACAGATAGTTCGCCGGAACAAACAAATTTTTTACCAAACAGACCCTTATTTTGCCTTTAATACTAATCAAACAGCCGTTGCTCTATAATCAATTTATATTTGTTTTAACATGAGAACGAAATCGTATGCATATTGGTGGTGTCAAATTGGAGGCTGGTTATTATACAGCATCACCATGGTGTTCTTTGCTTTTTTATTCGAGCAAGAGTATACCCATATCTTTTATTCTAGGCTAGTTATTTCTATTTCTACAGGTTTTTTGTTTACCCATTTAATGAGGGAACTATTTATTAGGTTCGATTTGCGTCCACCTACACAAAAGCATAAATGGATTCCTTTAATATTGGTCATATTGGGCATTTGTATTTTATACAATTTAACCAATAGTGCCTTAGTAGAGTTGTTTCGACTCTATAATCCTGCTAAAAAAGTATCCGTTCAAAAACGTTTTTTGGGAAACCTAATTTTTGATTCGCCTTTAATATTTATTTGGTCTTCTATTTATTTTCTATGGCACTATGTTGTGTTAGGTAGAAAAACAGAAATTCAAAAAGTAAAGCTAGAAACCTTGGTTAAGGAGTTAGAGCTCAAAACCATCAAGTCGCATATCAATCCGCATTTTATTTTCAATGCACTAAACAGTATTCGTGCACTAGTTGATGAAAATCCTAGCAGGGCACGTACAGCTATAACAGAGTTGAGTAATATTTTGCGTAGTAGTATGCAGGCCGAAAAATTAGAATTGGCGTCTTTAGAAAAAGAACTCAGCATTGTTAAAGATTATTTAGCCCTTGAGTTCATTCGTTTCGAAGACAGGCTTGGCATTGAGTACGATATCAATGAAGATACTTTAGACCAGCCTATTCCGCCAATGATGCTGCAAACCTTGGTAGAGAATGCCATCAAACATGGTATTAGTAAACATAAAAAAGGTGGAGTCGTAAGAGTTATCTCGGATTTTAGAAATGACCGTCACGAACTAATTGTACAAAATACAGGACAACTAGATAATGACTTGCTCGAATCGTCTGATGGATTTGGACTAGATAGTACTAAAAATCGATTGAAATTATTGTACAACGGAAAAGCAAGTTTTAGAATTCACAATATAGATGGGGGCATGGTTGAGGCAATTGTTTCAATGCCCATTATAGAAAAATAATTAGTTAACCATTGATGCTAAAGTTATGGCTATTAGAGCGATTATTATTGATGACGAAAGGTTGGCAAGAAATGAACTGAAAAAACTATTACAAGATCATTCAGATATTGAAGTAATAGAAGAAGCGGCGAATGTAGACGATGGGATAGAAAAAATAGAATTGCTTAACCCCGATTTGATTTTTCTAGATATTCAAATGCCCGGGAAAACCGGTTTTGATTTGTTAGCAGAAGTAGAAAAAGCACCTAGGGTTATTTTTACTACAGCTTATGATGAGTATGCTATCAAAGCATTTGAAGTGAATGCACTTGATTATTTATTAAAGCCAGTAGAGCCTAAGCGTTTAGCCGATGCTATACAAAAATTACATATAGAAATAAGCAAAGAAATGGTAGGCTTACACGGTAATAACCGTGGTCCGCTTACTGAATTCGATCAGGTATTTGTAAAAGATGGAGAGCGTTGTTGGTTTGTTAAATTAGGGGAGATTCGATTGTTTGAAAGCGTAGGTAATTATGCCAAAGTTTTCTTTGGAACCAATAAGCCATTGATTTTAAAATCACTCAATGCACTAGAAGAACGTTTAGATGATCGGATGTTTTTTAGAGCCAATAGAAAACACATTATTAACTTACGTTGGATTGAAAAAATAGAGCCTTATTTTAATGGTGGTTTGTTAGTTGATTTAAAAGGCGGAGAAAAAGTAGAAGTGAGCAGAAGACAAACAGTTAAGTTTAAAGAAATGATGAGTTTGTAGTAACTTGCTATTGCATTTAAATTAATAAAAAAAATAGTTAATAGGCGAACCGAAATGCTCGCCTATTTTTTTATCGCTAAAAGAAAAATACACAATATGAAAAAATTATTTGTAGGCATTGGATGTATGATGGCGTTCTTTGTAGGCGCACAAGACATCAATAAAATTGTCAATGCAAAAGAAGTGGAACGTATTGAAAAAACACTTTCTGCCGATGATATGCAAGGACGTAGAACCTTTACGCCTGGTATTGAAAAAGCAGCAGCATTTATTGCTGAGGAGTTTAAAAAAACAGGATTGCAAACCTGGAAAAATAGCGGCACTTATTTACAAGCGTTTGCTTTGGTTAAGCCTAAATTTATTGGGCTTACCTGTAGTTTCAACGATCAAACTGTTGATGCAAAAGATGTAGTAGTTATTACATGTCAAGAAGACCTAACTATTACCGAAAAGAGTGGCTACGAAAGAGCAACCATTGCTGCAGGTGCAAATTTATTTTCAGAGGCAGGCAAGTTTATACAATCTGGAAAAAATGTATTGGTAATAGTAGATACTGCATTGGCAAAGAATTTCGGCCGACTTACTGGTCTTAAGCGTCAGTTGTTTAAATCTAATAACAGTGTAGTGTTTGTTTTAGGAACACAACAGCCCAAAACCTTTGCTATTAATGCAAAGCACGAGTTTGTAGAGCAGAAATTAGCGAATGTTATTGGCCTCTTACCGGGCAAATCAAAACCGAATGAATATGTATTATTCTCGGGCCATTACGACCATTTAGGAATTGGCAAAGCAGTGAATAATGATTCAATTTATAACGGCGCTAATGATGACGCAGCAGGCACTACCGCTATGATGATGCTCGCTAAATATTTTAAAGCCAAAAACGACAATGAACGTACACTGGTATTTGTTGCGTTTACAGCAGAAGAAGTTGGTGGCTTTGGTGCACAATACTGTTCTCGTCAGTTTAACCCAGATCAAGTGATGGCTATGTTTAATATTGAAATGATTGGAACAGAAAGCAAATGGGGTAAAAATTCTGCCTATATCACAGGATTTGAAAAAACAGATATGGGAAAAATTTTGCAAAATAATTTAGAAGGAACAGGATTTAATTTTTATCCAGATCCTTATACCGATCAAAATTTATTTTATCGTTCAGACAACGCAACCCTTGCTAAACTTGGTGTTCCTGCACATACTATCTCTACTTCAAAAATGGATAGCGAACCCAATTATCACAAAGTAAGTGATGAAATAGGTACTTTAGATATGGAAAATATGGCCATGATTATTAAGGCAATTGCATTAAGTTCTAAAGGAATTATAAGCGGAAAAGAAACGCCTTCTCGCGTGAATGTTGCTGGATTAAAATAGGAACAATTTATAAAGGAAACTTGCTAGTATTTAGGTATTGGCAAGTTTTTTTATGCAGTAACTGCAATGCTATGAATGGCAGCGGCCATTTCAGTAATTAAGTCAGTGTCTTTTTCAATGGCATTTCCTACTACAATAATATCTGCACCTGCTTTGCAATTTAAATAGGCTTTTTCAGGTGTTGTAATGCCCCCACCTACAATCAAGGGTATTTCAATGCAGCTCGATACTTTTGCAATCATAGCTTCTGTAATGGGCGTTTTAGCGCCACTGCCAGCATCCATGTAAATCAATTTCATACCAAGCATTTCACCTGCCATAGCAGTGCACATAGCAATTTCGTTTTTATCTGCAGGAATAGGAGAGGCATTGGAAATATAAGAAACGGTGGTAGGTGCTCCTCCGTCAATTACCATATAGCCGGTTGGCATGATTTCTAATCCAGATTTTCTAACAAAAGGCGCGCTAATAACGTGTTGCCCTATTAACAATTCGGGATTCCTACCCGAAATCAATGATAAGTATAAAAGTGCATCAGCAAAAGGGCTCACTTGAGAGGGTGAACCTGGAAATAAAATCACAGGAATAGAACAACTCGCTTTTATTTGTTGGATGCACTCGTCTAAATGACTAGAAATAACCAAACTTCCTCCTACAAAAAAATAGTCAACTTTTGCAGTTACGGCTAATTCAACAAGTGCTACAATCTTTGCTGCAGTTACTTTATCTGGATCAATTAGTACAGCGAAAGACTTCTTTCCCTGTTTTTTTTTCTCCAGAAATTGTTCAAAAATTATTTGTTTCATGCAGCGTTGAGATAATTGTGTGAGTGCAAAAATGCAAAAAACTTTTTGTTAAAACCGTTTATTGTCAATATGTTTCTAAAATGTCGTTAATTCTATAAAATTAGGACCATTTTGTAACGATTCAACTACATCGCTGTAATATAAATTGACACTTTAACCTTGCTTACACAATTTAGTTGAAATGGCAAGTTTTTTTTACTAATAATCTTTTCTACATCTGTGGAAATTTCCTCAAATTCAACCCTGATTGGGGGTATGGGATTTTGCACATTCCTTATCCACAACCTGTTAATATTTCACATATTGAACTTTGATTCTGTTAAGATATTTTCGTCTACCGCTCAACAATTTGCTGAGCGAGGGTAAACTAGCAACAATAAAATTATAAAAGCGCTATATGGCTACTCTTCCAAAAAAAGGCTTACAGTTTGATCGTCGATTCACCAAAAAAGGTGTCAGCCCATACGATATGTTTGAATATGACTACCGCGATAGTGTCATTAAAAATCCTAATGGAGAAAAGGTTTTTGAAATGAACAATGTTGAGGTGCCAAAGCAGTGGAGCCAAATTGCAACAGATATCATTGCACAAAAATATTTTCGTAAAGCAGGAGTTCCTCAAGCCGATGGATCTCTTGGAAGGGAAACCAGTGTTAAACAAGTGGCACATCGTATGGCCAATTGTTGGCGCGTATGGGGCGAACGCTATGGCTATTTTGCAACAAAAAATGATGCGCAAGTATTTTACGACGAGTTAGCATATAGCATCTTAAACCAGTCTTGTGTTCCAAACTCTCCACAATGGTTCAATACAGGTTTGCATGAGAGCTACGGTATTACTGGAAAACCGCAAGGACACTATTATGTAGATCCTAAAGACGCCCAATTAAAAAAATCTGCGAATGCTTACGAGCGTCCTCAACCGCATGCTTGTTTCATTTTAAGTGTAACTGATGAGTTAGTGAATGATGGTGGTATCATGGATCTTTGGGTTCGTGAAGCCAGGATCTTTAAATATGGTTCAGGTGTTGGAACGAATTTTTCTCAAATCCGTGGTGGTGGCGAAAAATTAAGTGGTGGTGGCACTTCTAGTGGCTTGATGAGTTTCTTGAAAATTGGAGACCGTGCTGCTGGAGCAATTAAAAGTGGCGGAACGACTCGTCGTGCAGCCAAAATGGTTTGCTTAGACTTAGACCATCCTGAAATCATGGAATTTATCAACTGGAAAGTTGGCGAAGAGAAAAAAGTTGCTGCACTAGTTGCTGCAGGATACGATAATAGCTACGAAGGCGAAGCATACATGACTGTTGCAGGACAAAACTCTAATAACTCTATTCGTATTCCTAACGAATTCTTTAAAGTACTAGAAGAAGGCGGAGACTGGGAATTGAAAGCGCGTACCGACGGACGTGTGATGAAAAAAATTCCTGCAAAAGATGTTTGGGATCAAATTGCCTATGCAGCTTGGAGTTGTGCAGATCCTGGAACACAATACGATACTACTATTAACGAATGGCATACCTGTCCACAAGGAGGTCGCATTAACGCGTCGAATCCTTGTTCGGAGTATATGTTCTTAGACAATACCGCATGTAATTTGGCATCAGCCAATTTGATGAAGTTCTTCGATACAAAAACCAATATTTTTGATGTTGCAGGTTTCGAATATACTTGTCGTTTGTGGACCACAGTATTAGAAATTTCTGTATTGATGGCCCAGTTCCCTTCAAAAGAAGTGGCTGAATTAAGTTACGAATACCGTACACTTGGTTTAGGGTTTGCTAACCTAGGTTCTATGTTAATGGTTAGTGGAATTCCTTATGATAGTGAAGAAGCACGCGGTATTGCAGGAGCTATCACAGCTATCATGACGGGTATTGCTTATAAAACATCAGCAGAAATGGCTGAGTTCTTAGGAGCGTTCCCTAAATACGAAGAAAACAAAACCGATATGTTGCGTGTAATGCGTAACCACCGTGCAGCAGCCTACGATGCTAACGAAGCATACGAAGCTTTAAGTGTAAAACCTGTAGGAATTAACGCAAAATATTGCCCAGATTATTTATTGAAATCTGCTACCAAAGCTTGGGATGATGCAGTTCAAATGGGAGAAAAATATGGCTACCGCAATGCACAAACCACAGTAATTGCTCCAACAGGAACAATTGGATTGGTAATGGACTGCGATACTACAGGAGTAGAACCAGACTTTGCATTAGTGAAGTTTAAAAAATTATCTGGTGGTGGTTATTTCAAAATCATCAACCAATCTGTTCCAGCCGCACTTAAAAATTTAAACTATACCCCAGAAGAAGCATTGGCTATTGAGCAATACGCAGTAGGTGCAGCTAGTTTCGAAAAAGCACCTTTCATCAATAACCAATCTTTAGCCGAAAAAGGATTCACCCCTGCTGAAATTGAAAAATTAAATTCAGTAGCACCAGCGGCTTTTGAAATTGGATTCATATTCAACCGTTTCACACTAGGCGACGAATGTATGCAGCGCTTAGGTTTTAGCGAAGATGTTTATAGCGATTGGAGTTTCAATTTATTAGAAGCAATAGGATTTACCGAAGACCAAATTGCTGCTGCGAACGATTATGTTTGCGGAACAATGACTATTGAAGGTGCGCCATTATTGAATCCTGCGCATTTGCCAGTATTTGATTGCGCTAATAAATGTGGTAAAAAAGGAGAGCGTTATATTCATGCGCACGGGCACATTAAAATGATGGCTGCTTGTCAACCATTCTTGAGTGGTGCTATTTCTAAAACTATCAACCTGCCTCACGAAGCAAAAGTGGAAGAAATTGCAGACTGTTATCTTTTGAGTTGGAGCCTTGGATTAAAAGCCAATGCATTGTATCGTGATGGATCTAAATTGAGCCAACCTTTAAGTACCAAGTCAGACAAAAAAGAAAAAACAGATGATGCAGCAGGTGCAATAGCCGAAGAAACAGCATCTGCAGACAGCAATATCGTTGACCTTGGTAAATTAACTGTTGAAGAATTGTTAGATGAAGTAACCAAGCGTATGCAAGCTTCTTCTGATACACAATTAAAGCGTGCACTTTCTAGAATCGTAGAAAGAAAAGCCTTACCAGCTAAGCGCAGAGGCTTTACGCAAAAAGCAAAAATCAACGGTCAAGTATTATTTTTAAGAACAGGCGAATACCAAGATGGAACTTTAGGTGAAATTTTTATTGATCTTGCCAAAGAAGGATCTACCCTACGTAGTTTAATGAACTGTTTTGCTATTGCCATTTCGGTAGGATTACAATACGGTGTTCCATTAGAAGAATTTGTTGAGAAATTTGTGTTTACCAAGTTCGAACCAGCCGGAATGGTAGACCATCCAAATATTAAAACCACTACTTCTTTAGTTGATTTTGTATTTAGAGCGTTAGCTTATGAATATTTAAACAGAACAGATTTAGTACATGTATTAGACAAACCACAAGTAGGCAATACCGGTGAAGAGGAGGGAGAAACCACTTTTTTGGGAAAGCCTGAATTGAGTAGTATTCGTGTAACAGCACCCACTGCTGTAGCACAAACTACTCCTGCTGCAACACCAGTTGCCGCTGCAAAAGTTGAAAGATTGGTTTCTAAAGGCGAGTACGGAATGGATGCGGTAAATCAAGCTGCAAAAAATATGCAGAGTGATGCACCATCTTGTAATACTTGTGGACACATCACCATTCGTAGCGGTACTTGCTACAAATGTTTGAATTGTGGAAACAGTATGGGTTGTAGTTAATACACGCCAATTTTAATCGGGTTCATAACAGTAATGTTTTAACCATAGTTTTTAAACCGTACCAGGTTACAGAACCGCTCCATTAATCCGGGGCGGTTTTCTTTTTTATATTCATCAAATAGTTTTTTCAAATTTCTGTAAAAATGGTACATTCATTCTCGTTTATGAATTAATAAAATTCAATTGAATTATGGGAGATCTTCAAATTAAAAAACAGCCTAAAAAATATGATGCTGTAATAGTAGGTTCAGGCGCTGGTGGTGGTATGGCGGCATACACTTTGTCGCGTGCAGGATTAAAAGTTTGTTTAATTGAAGCAGGGCCTAGTTATGATCCTGCTATCAATTCGTCTCAATTAAAAAACCCTTGGGATTCTCCCAGAAGAGGCGCTAGTACTAAGTTTCGCCCCTTTGGTGAATTTGATGGTTGCTACTGGGGTTGGGAGATTGATGGTGAGCCTTATACCATGAAAGAAGGAAGTGATAAATGGGATTGGTGGCGTGCTAGAATGATTGGAGGAAGAACCAATCACTGGGGTAGAATTTCATTGCGTTTTGGACCTAAAGATTTTAAAAGAAGAAGCATAGATGGACTAGGAGATGACTGGCCAATCAGTTACGATGATATTAAACCTTACTACGATAAAATTGATAAATTAATTGGGGTATTTGGTTCTAATGAAGGGTTGCCCAATGATCCGGATGGTATATTCTTGCCTGCGCCTAAACCGCGTTTACACGAATTGATGATTAAAAAATCTGCAACAGGTTTAGGAGTTCCCGTAATTCCATCAAGGCTGTCTATTTTAACCAAAAAAATTAATGAAGATAGGGGTGCTTGTTTCTTCTGTGCGCAGTGTGGCAGAAGTTGTAAAGTATATGCCGATTTTTCTTCTTCCTCTGTATTAATTAAACCAGCAATTCTTACTGGAAATATTGATGTAATTACCAATGCCATGGCGCGTGAAGTAATTACCAATGCAGAAGGATTGGCTACTGGAATTTCTTTTATAGACAAGATGGACGGAATGGAATACCAAGTAACTGGGAAAGTAGTAATACTTGCGGCAAGTACTTGCGAAACAGCTCGTTTATTATTGAACTCTAAATCTACCCGTCATCCTAATGGGTTGGCAAATGACAGTAATGTAGTGGGTAAATATTTGCACGATTCAACAGGTGCAGCAATGGGTGGTGTATTGCCACAACTCTTTGGTCGTAAGCGTTACAACGAAGATGGTGTAGGTGGAATGCACGTGTACACTCCTTGGTGGTTAGACAATAAAAAATTAGATTTCCCTCGCGGATACCATATTGAATATTGGGGAGGAATGGGCCAACCAGCTTATGGATTTGGCATGGGTATGCAAGGTCAAAACGGAAAATTTGCAGTGAATGGAAAAACCAAAGACGCAGGTGGATATGGTGAGTCTTTAAAAGAAGACCATCGCTTTTTCTACGGAGCTGGTGTTGGTATGGCAGGAAGGGGTGAAGCCGTTGCAAACATTAATAACTATTGCGAAATTGATCCTAATGTGGTTGACAAATTTGGTATCCCTGTATTGCGCTTTCATACCAAACACTCCGACTACGAAATAAAGCAAGCCAAGCACATGAAAGAAACCTTCAAAGAAATCATGCACAATATGGGCGCCATTATTACTTGGGGTGGAGACGATACAGAAAAAAACAAATACGGCTTAAACAATCCTGGTAATATTATTCATGAAGCAGGAACTGTAAGAATGGGCAACGATAGAAAATCATCAGCCCTAAATAAATGGAGCCAAGCACACGATTGTAAAACTTTGTTTTGTGTAGATGGTAGTCAGTTTGTATCACAAGCCGATAAAAATATCACTTGGACAATTTTGGCTTTGTCTATGCGCACATCAGAATATATTATTGAAGAGTTGAAAAAACAAAATATTTAAAACACCCTTGATTTTAAAAGGACAAAATAAATTTTATGGATAGAAGAAATTCAATCAAAGCTTTATTAGTTGGTTCAATGGCAACAGGGGTATTGGTAGAAGCCTGTAAGCCAAGCGAGAAAAAAGCCATTGCCGCTTCTGCAGATGCAACCCTCGATATGGATCGCATGCAAGAAGAAAAAGATGCTGCTAAAAAACTAAGTGCACTACCTAATTTTTTTAATGCACATGAAATGGCTACCATTACGGTGTTAGGAGATATTATTATTCCGAAAGATAAAATTAGCGGTAGCGCTTCCGATGCTAAAGTGCCAGAATTCATTGAGTTTATTGTAAAGGATATGCCAGAGCACCAAGTGCCTATGCAAGGTGGATTGCGCTGGTTAGATATGCAATGTTTTAAACGCTTCGACAAAACATTTGTTGACTGTTCTAAACAACAGCAAATTGAAATGGTAGATGCCATTGCTTATCCAGAAAAAGCAAAGCCTGAAGTAAAACAAGGGGTTGCATTTTTCAACCTAATGCGCGATCTTGTTTCTACAGGATTTTATACATCTGAAATTGGCGGGAAAGATATTGGCTATATGGGTAATGTACCCAACCAATGGAATGGCGTTCCTGATGATGTGTTAAAACAATATGGTTATGCGTATTCCGATAGAGAGCTGAAAGAATGTTTGAGTTTTGATAAAGCATAATTACAATAGCAAACAAAAAAGAGCGGCGTATTCATTTGAATGCGCCGCTCTTTTTTTTTATACCAACTGAGGTTATTTAACTAATCGAAGATCCTGTGCCAATATTGGTGTCAGGGTTAATGAAATGTAATTTTCCACTTGCATCTTCTGCCATTAAAATCATTCCATTACTTTCAATGCCACGCATTTTACGAGGGGCTAAATTCACCACAACGCTTACTTGTTTTCCAACAATATCTGCTGGATTAAAATGCATGGCAATCCCCGACACAATGGTTCTAGTTTCAAATCCTAAATCTACTTCAAGCTTTAAAAGTTTATCTGCTTTCTCTACTTTTTCGGCACTAACAATTGTTCCAACGCGCAAATCAATTTTTGCAAAATCGTCAAATACAATTTCAGGCTTTAAAGGGGCGATTGTTTTTTCAGCTGCTATTTCTGGTATAGCGGCAGTTTCTTGTTTGGATGTTTCCAAGGCTTTCTGTAATTTTTCTATTTGGTAAGCAACTTCTGTATCTTCTATTTTTCTAAACAAAAGCTCGGGAGGACGAAGGGTATAGCCTACGCGGAGTAAATGTAATTTTCCGGCATTTTCCCATTCCAATATTTTAGGTACCACTTTTAATAAGTAGCAAATTTTAGTGGCAGTGAATGGTAAAAAAGGATTTACTAAAATAGCAAGGTTGGCACATATTTGTAAACAGATATGTAAGCAATTATTAATTTGCTGTTGCGCTTCTACTGTAATTTGACCATTTGCATCTACTTGTTTAGCAAGAATCCAAGGCTCTTTCTTTTGCATGTACTGATTGCCAGTTCTAGCTAAATTAATCACTTCAAATAAGGCATCGCGAAACTTATATTGCTCTAATAAACTTTCTACTTTTTTTGTAGCGGTACTAATTTCTGCAATGGTTGCTTTGTCTAATTCATCTAATAAATCAACGTGTAAAGGGGGTACTTTGCTTTTGCATAATTTATGCATTAACACGAGTGCGCGATTTATAAAGTTTCCAAAAATATTTACAAGCTCACTATTGTTGGCGTCTTGAAAACCTTTCCACGTAAATTCGCTGTCCTTTGTTTCTGGCGCAATTTGCGTTAAATAATACCGAAGTGCGTCTGCAAGTTGCGGTCCGCCATTTTCTTTGTTGATGAAATCGTCAATATAGTCTTGCATTTCGAGTTTCCAATTTCTACTGGTACTCATTTTGTCGCCTTCTAAATTCATGAACTCATTAGCTGGTACATTATCTGGTAAAATATCGCCGTGCAATTTGAGCATCACAGGAAAAATAATACAATGGAATACAATATTGTCTTTGCCAATAAAATGCACCAATTTGGTATCCTTGCTTTGCCAATAAGGCTTCCAGTCTTTGTCGTTGTCTTTAGCCCATTGTTTGGTGGCACTGATATAACCAATAGGTGCATCAAACCAAACATACAATACTTTCCCATCGGCTTCTGCTAATGGCACTTTTATTCCCCAGTCTAAATCACGTGTTACAGCCCTTGCTTGCAATCCGCCATCAATCCAACTTTTACACTGGCCCAAAACGGTACCACGCCAATCTGCTGCATGGTCTTTTAATATCCAATCTCTTAAAAAATCTTCGTGTCTATCTAATGGCAAGTACCAGTGCTTGGTAGCTTTTTTAATGGGCTTATTGCCACTTAAAGTACTTACAGGATTAATTAGTTCATCGGGGCTTAGGCTTTTGCCACAGCGCTCACACTGGTCTCCAAAAGCACTTTCGTATGCGCAGTTAGGGCAGGTTCCTTTTATATAACGGTCGGCTAAAAAACTATTGGCAGATTCGTCGAAATATTGTTCGCTTTCCTTGATTTCTAAATCGGCATTATTATTTAAAACTGTAAAAAATTCTTGTGCAGTTTCGTGGTGCAAAGGATCGCTGGTTCGGTGATAAATATCAAAAGCAATTCCTAGGTCTTTAAAATTTTGGGCAATGATAGGATGGTATTTATCAATAATGGCTTGTGCAGTGGTCCCTTCTTTTGTTGCTTGAATAGGAATGGCTGTACCGTGTTCGTCACTGCCACAAACAAAAACCACATCGCGTTTTTGTGCTTTTAAATAGCGAACATAAGTATCGGCAGGCAAATAGGCTCCTGCCAAGTGGCCAATATGTTTTAGGCCATTAGCATATGGTAAGGCTGCGGTAATTAAATATCTTTTTGGATGGTTCATTTCTATCTGGTCTATTAATCAAACAAGTGCCCAATTGGTCTGCACGCTAAGCGCATTCACCCTACTAGGCTTGCAAAAGTAAGCATTCCCTGTTAAAGCTATTTACAGATCGAAAAACTCTGCAATAACTCCTGTATTTTTACAAAATGGTAAAGCAACCACCGTATTTAAAAAAAGGAGACCGCATTGGCATTGTATGTCCTGCAGGCTATATGCCTAAAAAAAATGCGGCTACTTGTATTGAAACCCTACAAAACTGGGGATACGAGGTTGTAGTAGGAAAAACCTTGGGCAGCCAATTCTATTATTTTTCTGGAACCGATGAGCAGCGTTTGGCAGATTTGCAAGCCATGTTAGACGATGCAACTATTCAAGCAATTCTTTGCGGCCGAGGTGGATATGGACTGAGTAGAATTATAGACCAATTAAACTTTACAAAATTCAAACAGCATCCAAAATGGTTAATTGGCTTTAGTGATATTACTGTTTTGCATAGCCATTTATATCAGCAAATTAAATTCGCTTCTTTACACGCACCCATGGCAGCTGCATTCAATGAGGGCGGCGCAAATAATGTGTATGTGCAATCCTTAAAAAAAGCATTAAAAGGAGACCTCGCCAATTACACTTGTGCACCACATGCTTATAATACAATTGGAAAAGCAACAGGAGAACTAATTGGTGGAAACCTTTCTTTGATTGCGCATTTAATAGGCACTAAGTCTTCTTTAAAAACTGCGGGAAAAATTTTATTTATAGAAGATGTTGGCGAGTATCTCTATAATATTGATCGCATGTTTATTCAACTAAAACGCACTGGTTTATTAAACAATTTAGCCGGATTAATGATTGGCGGATTTACAGAAATGAAAGACACTGTCACGCCGTTTGGAACGGATGTGTTGTCAATTATAAAATCGCATATACAAGAATACAACTATCCAATTTGCTTTGATTTTCCTGTGAGTCATGCAACAGAAAACTATGCATTAAAAATAGGGATGGTGCACCAATTAACAGTGGCTAAAAATAAAATTAGTGTAAAAGAGATTCGCTAATTTTTAGCGCTTCAATAAACTATCTAGTTTCGTTTGCATTAATGCAAACTCATTTAAATTATGATGCGTTCCTTTTTCAATCACTACAAATTCATCTGTCTTTTTTAAACTAGACTGAAGTTTAAGGGCATTGCTTAATGGAATTAAACCGTCATTGCTACCATGAAAAATGCTGATTGGTGCAATTACTTTTGATAGGTATTCATTAGTAGGCAACTTGAATTTAAGTAAGCGATTCAAAGGTAAAATCCAGGTGTAGTGGTTTAACATAGAAGCGATACTAAAATAGGGTGTTTCTAGAATTAATTGTTTGCAATCTCTAATGCTAGCCAACTGAGCCGCAATGCCTGTTCCTATTGATTTTCCGTAAATAATAATCTTGGTATTAGCGTATTCAACTCTTGCTCTTTTATAGGTTTGTAAAGCTTCTTCATATAAAATCGCTTCTGTTAATTCTCCTGTTGATTTTCCAAATTTAGGGTAATCGGGCATCCATACTTCGTATCCATTTTTTGTAAAATTCTTTGCAAATTTTGCATAATGGTTTACGTTTTCTTTGTTGCCATGAAAGTATAGTACCACGCCTTTTTTTAAAGAATCTGGAACAGTAAAAGCAATAATATTAAAATGAGCCGTAGCGTCTACCTCAATATTAAATTCTTTGAATGGCTCATTAAATTTAAAAACACTTGATTGGCTTAAAGCAACTGGATGAAATAATATTTTTTCTTGTAAGTAATAGAAAGCAATGCCAATTAAACAATAAATAGCAATAGTAATTTTAATTGAGCGAAAAATGGGGTTGGGTATTTTTTTCATTTGTTAGAATAGGCGCAAAACTAGTGTTTATAATGGCAATTATTTAGAGGCATTTAGTATTTTAAAATATCCCGAATAAAATTATGGTATTCATCGTAACTAGGCAGGTTATTGTGTCCGCCACCATGAATGCGTATTAGGGTAATTTTGTGTGGATCTATTTGCTGTAATTTTTCACTTTGCTTAATGGGTATTAGCCAATCTTTGGTTCCATGAATAATATAAGTATGACAGTTCACTTTTCGAATCCATTGGTCGGTTCTTAATTTGTACCGTAGCCACCATCTATGAGGTAAGATGGGTAAAAATCGTTCGGCCACTTTAATAAAACTATAATAGGGGGCATCTAAAATTAAGTACCTAGGAGAATTGTCTGCTGCAATTTTTGTTGCAAAGCCACTGCCCATGCTCCTTCCATATACCAATACGTGTTGCTCGTTACACTTTTTTAATAAGGTTTCATACACAAACTGCATATCAGATAACATATCTTTTTCATTGCGCTTACCAGTGCTTTTTCCAAAACCACGGTAGTCAACCAATACCACATCATATTGAAATCGATAAAAATCACGTGCATATTTTGCCCAGCCTTTAATGCTGCGCGTATTGCCATGGAAATACAGAATGAGTCCTTTGGGTTCTTTGCAATAAAAATGTAGTCCATTAATGCGAACACCATGCGATACTTCAAAAAAAAGTTCCTCAAATGGGGCGTCGTATTTGTATTGAAAATCTTGTGGAAGTTTCTCGGGTTTAAAAATCACTTTTTCTTGTAGCAAATAGGCTACTAGTAGAATGATACCGTAAATGATTACTATATAAAGAATGGTTATCACGCAAAAGAAAAACCCTACACTAATTCACGAACATTAAAAGATTGCTGCTATTCAAATTCACTTGCTTCGTGGTAAACACGTTTCAAGTTTAGTTTAGATACAGGTGCTACAATTAACGGGAATTTCTCAACACTTACATTGCTTGGATCTAGTCCAAAACCACGTTCTTCTCCCAAACTAATTTCTTTGAGCCAGAAGTATAGTTTCATAACAATTCTTTCAAAGATGGGCAGTTCATTATTTTGGCTCAAATACTTTTCCAATACAATAAATTGAAAATCTCCCACCACTTTATTTCTTTCCAAACTTTCGTATCGACTAGTAATATTTACTTCTTTGTTTTTCACTAAGTCTTCCACAACATAGCGTAACATTAAGTCTATTTTTTGCTCCATACGGAATCCTAGCCTGAATTCTACCCTGATAATATCGTTTGGAATAATATGCTCTACAGAATATTCATTGGTGTATGGGTCGTCTATTACATCTACGTGAACAAACCAATAAATATCAGCCCGCTTAGGCTTTTTATTCATGATAGAGTAAATGATTTTATGCTCAATCTCTTTGGGGTTATTGGCACTAGTCATGTAAATTAAGTGGGTAGAATATTTTGGAATAGATTTATCGTTACTCAATTCCTGTATCATAGGAATATAGTGCTCCATTCTTACAAATTCAACGTAGCGGTTTTTGATTTTTCTGCTCCTAAACCAAACATACATCACTGCAAATAAGCCGCCACCAACTATTAGTGTTACATAACCACCGTGCATGAATTTTTCTAGGTTTGCTATTAAAAAAGACAATTCAATAGCCAAATAAACGCTTAAGTATAAATAAATCCAAACTGGGAAAACCCTTCTGCTTACTAAAAAGTTGGCAAACAAAATAGAAGTGCTAATCATACATAAGGTGATGGCTAAACCATAAGCAGCACCCATGTTTGCAGACTTTTGAAAATACAGGACCACACCAATACATCCGGTATACAATAACAAACTAATTCCTGGTATATATAGTTGCCCTTTTTCTTCGGTTGGATAATGGATTTTCATTTTTGGCCACAAATTCAAACGCATGGCTTCACTAATTAAAGTAAAAGATCCAGAAATCAATGCCTGGCTAGCAATAATTGAAGCAATAGTAGAAATAATAATTCCAATTAATTTAAACCATTGCGGCATCACACTAATAAACGGATTAAATCCATCCGCCATAACTTGAGCTGGAATGATTTGGTCTTTGTGGTTGGCTAATAACCAAGCTCCTTGTCCTAAGTAGTTTAAAATCAGGCAGATTTTAACAAATACCCAAGAGTAACGAATATTGGCTCTGCCGCAATGCCCCAAGTCGCTGTAAAGCGCTTCGGCACCTGTGGTACATAGAAAAACAGCACCCAATAGCCAGAATCCTTTGGGATATTTTGTTAATAGGTCAAAAGCGTATTGTGGGCTCAAACATTTTAAAATACTAATATCATCTAATAAGTGGGCGCTACCTAAAACGGCTAACATGCCAAACCAAATGGCCATAATAGGGCCAAAAAGTTTACCAATTGATGCTGTTCCAAATTGTTGTACAAAAAACAACAAAGAAATGATGCCAATTACAATACCTATAATACTTGTTTGGGTAATGTCTTTTAAGGCGGGTAATTGTCTTAATCCTTCAATAGCGGAGGTTATAGTAATAGGAGGCGTAATAATTCCATCGGCCAATAATGCAGCGCCACCAATCATTGCAGGAAGTACCAACCATTTTTTTCGTCTTCTAACCAATGCATACAAACTGAAAATCCCCCCTTCTCCCTTATTGTCGGCTTTAAGGGTTAGGATAACGTATTTTACTGTTGTTTGTAGGGTTAATGTCCAAATAATACAAGACAAAGATCCTAGAATCAATTCTTCAGAAATGACTCTGCCAGTAATGATTTCGTTTAAAACATAGAGCGGAGAGGTTCCGATATCACCGTAAATAATTCCCAACGCAATGATTAGTCCTGCGGTGGAGACCTTATTGAATTTATTGCTCACAAATAGGTGGGTTAAATCTTGAATTGCTTTTCAAGATCAAATGTAATTGTAAATTCAATCTCTTTTAGGAATTTTCCATTTTCTCTTTTCACAATCTTTTTACCTTTTATTTACAGTTTAATAAATGGTACAAACCGTACATTTGAACTTAAATATTTTTCAAGATGCAAAAGTCGTTGGCCATATTCGTTTTTAGCCTGTTTCTGCTGTGTTTGGGTACTGTAGCTCAAAAAGTAACTTATTCAGAGCCAGACCATGATGATACCCGTACCCTGAATTTCGAAATAGTGGGTAAAATGAATGGGAATATACTCATCTATAAAAACTATAAAGACCTGCATTATATGGCCGTTTATGATGCAGAAATGCGAATGACCGAAAAAAATCGCTTAGACTTTTTGCCAGAAAAACTCATCAATGTAGAGTTTATACAATACCCTGATTGTATCTATTTCTTTTATCAATACCAGAAAAAAAGTGTGTACTATGCCATGGTGGCTAAGCTAGATCCTAGCGGAAAAAAAATTGGTCAGCCAATACAATTAGACACTACTGCAGAAGTGAACTATGCATCCACTTCAAAAATTTATACTATCCTCAATAGCGAAAACAAACAGCAAATTTTATTATTTAAAATAGGCACCAAAAATGATAAAGCACATATTGTAACTACTTGCTTGTATAATAAAGATTTGCAATTGCAAAAGCGCTCAAAGATAGTGGTACCAATGCCTGAGCGCAATGACTTCTTAACAGAATTTGCTGTTGATAATGATGGAGACTTGGTGTGTATTAAAGGGGCTGGCTCTGCTCAAAATGACAATATCAATAAAGTGTCTTTATTAACCAAATCTGCCAATGCAGATATTTTTGTAAACAAAGACTTAAATATTGCTGGGCTTTATCTCGACGATATCCGCTTGAAAGTAGACAATATCAACAAACATTATTTGGTAACGTCTTTTTATAGTAAAACCAGAAGAGGCAATGTTGATGGATTGTATTATGCATTGTGGGAAAAGACCCAAGGCAAAGAGCTCTCAACATTAAAAACCACGTTTTCTGAAGAATTTAGGGCAGATGCCAAGAGCGATGGCAATTCTAAAGCAGCGTTCAATGATTTTTTTCTAAAAAATATAGTACTTAAAAGAGATGGGGGCTTTTTCATTGCGGCAGAAGCGGCCTATAGCAATAGCAGAGGAAATACATTAAATCGTTGGGATTATTTGTATGGATCTCCCTATTTCGCTTCGCCTTTAGATTATTATTCCTATAATTCACAGCTAGGGTATTATCCATGGGGTAGGTATAACCAGTTTAACAATAACAATGTTACCCGCTATTTTGCAGACAATGTTGTATTGCTTTCTTACGATGCTGCAGGAAAATTAGAATGGAGTAATGTGATTCGAAAAACACAGTACGACGACAATACAGATAATTTTATTGGGTACACCATTTTAAATACGGGCGATAAAGCGCATTTTATTTTTAATGTACAAGACAAACGTTCAATGATTTTGTCTGATCAAAGTATTTCACCCGAAGGACAATTAGATCGGAACCCAACTTTTAAAAATCTAGACAAAGGATATGATTTCATGCCACGTCACGCCAAACAAATAGGGGCTAGGCAAACAATTATTCCATGTCAGTATAGGGGTACTACTTGTTTTGCAAAAGTTGAATTTAATTAATAAGCCGTGGTATTTTTATTTAGAGACAAATCAATCATCAATGTTTTTTTTCTCATTGTTTTGAGTGTGGTAGTTCATGCCCACTTATTTGTATTGCCACCTCAAGTATTCATTGGTGAAAATGATGGTCTGATTTCTTTGTTGCTACACCAGTATTTATTAGGACAGTCTGCTACGGTGTTAGTGTTAATTTACCAAGCTATTATTGTATTACAGGCCATCAGGTTAAATATGGTAATGAGTGATTTTAGAATGTTTCAGTCAACCAATTACACTACCGCAATGACCTATGTTTTGCTGTCTGGTTTTATTACACAATGGTGTGGCATTTCGGCAGCATTAATTTGTAATTCATTGGTGTTATGGGTATTTATTAAATTAAGTCGATTGTATAATAATCCATCGCCTAGAACACTATTATTTAATATTGGATTATTGGTTGCATTAATGACAATTGCCTATCATCCAACTGCAATTTTGGTATTGGTCGTATTATTTGCCTTGGCAGTAGTAAGGCCCTTTCATATTGCGGAATGGTTGGTATTATTAATGGGCATCATCATTCCTTTTTATTTTTTAACGGCCTATCTTTTTTTAAATGATAGTCTAGGCAATTTAGTAGGATACCTGCCAATGATGAAACTTCATTTGCCAATATTGCAAATAGATGAATGGGTAATGGCTGGGTTGATATATTTGTTTGTAGCGCTACTTTTTGGATTATTTTTTTGGCAGAAATACAATAATCGACTAGTGATTCAAATTAGAAAGAACTGGTCTGTAATGATGGTGCTATTATTAATACTCTTACCTGTGCCTTTTATATTCTTTGGAGCAGGTATAGAATCGGCCATTCTTAGCCTAATTCCTTTAACTGCATTTATCACTAATGCCTATGGCTATCCTAAACGTTTTTTAATACCCAATTTGCTTTTTTGGTTGGGTGTTGTATTAATCGTACACAATAATTGGATATTCTTAAAAAAATAGCCAAACCTTAACAGGCCAAGCTTTACCTTTGAAGGGTATTGGTAGACAGATTTATCAGATAAATAAATAATATATATGAAGTTTGGAGTAGTTGTTTTTCCTGGTTCTAACTGCGACAGAGACATGCAAGATGCATTGCAACAAGATTTAGGGAAAGAAGTGATTATGTTGTGGCACAAAGACCAAGATCTTAGCATGTTCAATACAGACGATTGTATTATATTGCCAGGTGGGTTTTCTTATGGAGATTACCTACGTTGTGGCGCCATTGCTCGATTTAGTCCGATGATGCAAAGTGTTATTGAATTTGCAAACAAGGGCGGAAAAGTATTAGGCGTTTGTAATGGTTTTCAAATTTTGTGCGAAAGTGGTTTATTGCCTGGTGTATTATTACAAAATGCCAACCAACAATTTATTTGCAAAAATGTATTTATAAAAAACGACAAAACAGGTGCGTTGAAAATTCCTATCGCTCATGGCGAAGGCAGGTTCCATGCCGATGAAAATACCTTGAACCAATTAGAAGCAAACGGACAGGTTATTTTTCGTTATTGCGATGAAAATGGTAATATAGATGCTGCACATAATCCTAACGGAGCAATTAGAAATATTGCAGGCATCAGTAATAAAAATAAAAATGTTTTTGGAATGATGCCGCATCCAGAAAGAGCAACGTCAACTGCACTCAGCAATATTGATGGTAAAAAAGTATTTGAAATTCTAGGATTAAATTAATTTATCAATTTATAAGTATTTCATGAAAAAAATTAGCATTCTACTATTTTTAGTTGTTCTTGGTTTAGGTGCATTTGCACAAATCAAGGATCCTGTAAGTTTCAAATACGAAGCAGTAAAAAAAGCAGGTAATACGTATGAGTTAATTATCACGGCAACTGTTCCTGCTCCATGGCATATCTACTCTCAAAATACAGGTAAGAATGGCCCCATACCAACAACCATCACTTTCAAAAAAAATCCTTTATTAACGCTTGTTGGAAAGCCAAAAGAGTTGGGTAAACTAGAAAAGATGTTTGATAAAAACTTTAATACAAATGTGTTGTATTATGCCGATCAAGTACAATTTGTTCAAACAATTACTTTGAAAGGAAATATAAAAACCAATATAAGTGGATCTGTAAATTATATGGTTTGCGACGACAGTCAGTGCTTGCCACCTACTACTAAATCATTCGACATTAAGCTACTATAATGAAAAAAATACTAATCTGCCTTCTTGTACTAACGAGTGGTTTATTTTTCAATACATTAAATGCACAGGACGCAAAGCCCGTGCATTTTGCTTTCAAGGCACAAAGAATTAATGATTCGCTTGTACAGCTATTCATTAATGCGAATATTGAAAAAAACAACCAATTGTTTTCTGTAAAAAAAACCAATACAGAAGACCCTTTTGTAAGTAGTTTAGAAATTGATACAACAGGTTTAGCGCATGCAAATAGAAAAGACAGTGTAGTAGAATCTGGAAAATTAATAGAAACAAAAAATCCTACAGCAAACACACCTTATCGGTTGTTTGCAGACAGTGTTCAGTTTCAATATTTATTGGTTATTCGCGATACAGCGAACAAACCGCTAAAAGGAAGTTTTACTTGGTTGGCAAAATCGGGTGCAGATTTTCCGAGTGGCCAAGAAAAATTTTCGCTTAAAATTCAACCAAGTATTTCTGCGGCAACTACACCAGTTTCAAGTGCAGCAACAGTTTCATTGTGGCGTATTTTTTTAATTTGTTTTGGAACTGGCTTATTGGCAATCATTACACCTTGTGTGTTTCCATTGATTCCAGTTACTGTTAGTTTCTTTTTAAAAAGAAGCAAATCAAGGGCGGAAGGCATTAGAAACGCTGTTTGGTATTCTATTTCAATCATTGCTATTTATACCATTCCTACACTTTTATTAACGCTAATTTTTGGCGATAAAATTCTCTATACTATTTCAACACATGCCATTTCTAATATTGTATTCTTTTTAATATTTATTGTATTTGCTATTTCTTTCTTTGGTGCTTTTGAATTGGTATTGCCTAATAGCTGGGCCAATAAAGCCGATCAAAAAGCAGGCAAAGGTGGTTTGATGGGTATATTTTTTATGGCATTAACCTTGGTGATTGTTTCATTTTCATGCACAGGTCCATTAGTAGGAACCCTTTTAGGACAAACTAGTTCAAACGGCGTAAGTTCGGCACCAATCATTGGTATGCTAGGTTTTGGCGCTGGATTAGCCTTGCCATTCTCTTTATTTGCCTTTTTTCCAACTATGCTACAATCATTACCTAAAAGTGGTGGTTGGTTAAATTCGGTAAAAGTGAGTTTTGGATTTATTGAATTAGCACTGGCTATGAAGTTTTTATCCAATGTAGATTTGGCTTATCACTGGCGTTTATTAGATAGAGATGTGTTTTTAGTCATTTGGATTGTAGTCTTTACTTTAATGGGGCTTTATTTATTAGGCAAACTAAAGTTCTCGCACGACAGCGATTTAAAATACATTAGTGTGCCACGTTTGTTCTTTGCCATTTTCGCATTCTGTTTTTCTTTATACATGGTGCCCGGTCTTTGGGGTGCACCACTTAAATTATTGAGTGGATTTATACCGCCAGCCACCACTCAGGAATTTAATTTAGAAAATATTGAATACAAAATTGATAACCTGAAAATTGCTGCACCAACTAGCACAACTGCTAGTTCAACTGCATTGCCTCCCAATAAATACACCAACAAATTGCATGTGCCATTTGGTCTAAAAGCCTATTTTGATTTAAATGAAGGGCTAGCAGCAGCAAAGGTTTTAAATAAGCCTGTTATGCTTGATTTTACTGGCCATTCCTGCGCCAATTGCCGAAAAATGGAAGAGCAGGTTTGGAAAAATCCAGAAGTCTTACAAAGGATCAAGGATAATTTTGTGTTGATCAGTTTATATGTAGACGAATCAACCGAATTGCCAGAATCGGAGCAAATAACCAATTCAAAAGGCGAAAAAATACTAACAGTAGGCGATTTAAATTTAGAATATGAAGTATCTAAATTTGGGTTCAATGCACAGCCGCTCTATAAATTTCTAGACTTAAATGGAAATCCACTAACCACCATTAACTATGGTTACGATCAAGACGTTCAAAAATTTATAGCACATTTAGATGCAATGAAAGCAGCTTTTGAACAAAAAAAATAATGATACAGGTCTTCCTATAAAAAAAGCCGCAAACGATTTGCGGCTTTTTTTATAAATACTATTTGGAAGCTAAAAATTACAAGGCAATTTGTTTTTCAACCATCATCTTCCGTAAATTAATTAAACCATAACGCATTCTGCCCAAGGCTGTATTAATGCTGCAATTGGTAATTTGGGCAATTTCTTTGAAACTCAAATTGGCGTAGTGGCGCAATACAATGATTTCTCTTTGTTCGTCGGGCAGTAATTCTAGCATGGAGCGAACCCTAGCATGGCTTTGGCCTTGCATAATTTTTTGATCAGCTCCTTCTTCGTATACATTAATTACATCAAAAATATCTTTATCGTCGCTAGTTTTAATAGCAGGCGTTCGTTTTACTTTTCTAAAATGGTCTACACATAAATTATGCGCAATTCTTAAAGCCCAAGGTAAAAACTTGCCTTCGTCGGTATAGCGTTTGTTTTTTAGGGTATCGATGACTTTAATAAATACGTCTTGAAAAAGGTCTTCTGCCAGATAATTATCCTTTACAAAAAACAAGATGGATGAAAATATTTTGTCTTTATGTCGATAGATTAATGCCTCAAACGCACTAGTGTCTCCATCTTGGAAGGCGCGTATTAGGTCGGTATCTGAAACATGTTCCAATGTTCTCATAACTAGGGCTTTTGTGGGCTTTTGTAAAGCATTACTCTACGGATGAGTTGAATTCTAATGTTAAATTAGATTTTTTTTAATGCGACAAATCGTTTGTGAAAAACATTGTTTTAGGTGTTTGGGTTATTCACATTTAACATATTCGATTTTTATTAAAATTTATAGCTTGGTTTTAAACTTAAGCAGCGCTAAACTGTTTAAATTGCCAACGTATGACCAGTCAAACAAAAACCAGTTCCTTAAAGCCAATTGCTAAAAATCAAAATGATATTTTGATTAAGGGAGCGAGGGTGCACAATCTTAAAAATGTAACAGTCACCTTTCCACGAAACCAATTAATAGTTGTTACGGGAGTTTCAGGTAGTGGAAAATCTTCACTAACCATTGACACCTTGTTTGCCGAAGGTCAACGCAGGTACGCAGAAAGCTTGAGCGCTTACGCGCGTCAATTCATGGCAAGGATGGTAAAGCCCGATGTAGACTATATCAAAGGACTATGTCCTGCAATTGCTATTGAGCAAAAAGTAGTAACCCGTACGCCAAGAAGCACGGTAGGCAGCATGACTGAAATCTATGATTATTTAAGGTTATTATATGCACGTGCTGGCAAAACAATTTCTCCAATAAGTGGTAATGAAGTAAAAAAGCACGAAGTAGTAGATGTTGTGAAATATGTAAAAGGATTAGCCAATGGTGCTAAATTGGTGGTGTTAGTTTCCTTTAAACAACATGCCAATAGAGATACTAAAGAAGAATTGCAAATACTAATGCAAAAAGGTTTTGCTAGAATTTATCATAAACCGACTACTACCAAATCTGCCGACAAAGCAAGTATCTATCGGATTGAAGAATTGCTTGAAATGTCTGATGCCGCATTGAAAAAAATCATCAAACCCAAGGCCTTAGAAACTTTTGTTTTAATTGATAGAATCGTTTGTAAAGATTTTACAGAAGAAGACCTGCATCGTTTATCAGATTCAATTGGCACTTCTTTTTATGAAGGCGAGGGCGAAATGTATCTAGAAATTGATGGCAATCAATTGGCACATTTTAGCAGCAAATTTGAGCTCGATGGCATTCAGTTCGAAGAGCCCGTTCCCAATTTGTTTTCATTCAACAATCCTTATGGCGCATGTCCTACATGTGAAGGATTTAGCCAAGTATTAGGGATTGATGCAAACCTAGTGATCCCAAATGATCGATTGAGTTTATATGAAGGCGCTGTTGCACCATGGAAAGGAGATAAATTAGGTTGGTGGAGAGAGCAGTTTATAAAAGCCGCCACAAAATTTAATTTCCCCATCCACAAACCTATTAAGGATTTAACCAAAGCACAATACCAACAACTATGGCAAGGTGCAGGTATGGCACAGGGGATCAATGATTTTTTTAAAGAAGTAGAACAAAATTTATACAAAGTACAATACCGTGTTTTATTAAGTAGGTACCGTGGACGAACCAATTGTCCTGACTGCAACGGTTATAGACTAAGGCCAGAAGCACTGTATATTCAAGTGGGCGAAAAGCATATTGGCGAACTTTGTGAATGGCAAGTAAAAGACCTCAAGCAATGGTTCAATGATTTACAATTGTCCGAAAGCGATACGGCACTCACCAAAAGAATTTTATTAGAATTACACCAACGATTACAAACTTTATTGGATGTTGGTTTGGGCTATTTAACGCTCAATAGGTTGGCCAATTCCTTAAGTGGTGGTGAAAGTCAGCGCATACAATTAACCAGAAGTTTGGGTAGTAATTTAACCAATTCACTATACATTTTAGACGAACCATCTATAGGTTTGCATTCAAGAGATACTATTAAATTGATTGGTGTCCTTAAATCATTAAGAGACCTAGGCAATACCGTAGTAGTAGTAGAGCACGATGAACTCATTATGCGAGAAGCCGATTATATTATTGATATGGGCCCATTCGCTTCACACCTAGGTGGAGAAGTGGTAGCCGTTGGTAATTATCAAGAGCTAATTGCCAATCCTAAAAGCCTTACTGGAAAATATTTAAAAGGAGAACTCCGCATAGATCCTCCGGCCAAACTTCGCAAATGGAATAATAGTATTACCGTTAATGGTGCACGACAAAATAATTTAAAAGATATTACTGTTGAATTTCCATTAAACGTGTTATGTGTAGTAACAGGTGTAAGTGGTAGTGGCAAAACAACACTGGTAAAACAAGTACTTGCTCCAGCTCTTAATAAATTAAAAGGAGAATTTGCCGACAAAGTGGGTTTGCATGATTCGCTTTCTGGAGATATTAATGCCATAACAGCCATTGAACTCATTGACCAAAATCCAATTGGAAAATCTTCGCGAAGTAATCCAATCACTTATATCAAAGCATACGATGCAATCAGAGAATTGTATTCGAAACAGCCAGTATCAAAAATGCGCGGATTTTTACCCAAACATTTTTCATTCAATGTAGATGGTGGTAGATGCGATACCTGCAAAGGCGAGGGAGAACAAGTTGTTGAAATGCAGTTTTTGGCAGACGTACATTTAACCTGCGAATCTTGTGGCGGAAAAAGATTTAAAGAAGAAGTATTAGACGTACAATTCAATGGCAAAAATATTTTTGAATTACTCGAAATGAGTGTAGACGAAGCCATTGAATTTTTCAAAGACGAAAAGCAAATAAAAAATTCCATACAACCATTACAAGATGTTGGATTAGGATATATTAAATTAGGTCAAAGTAGTGATACACTTAGCGGTGGAGAAGCGCAGCGTGTAAAATTAGCTAGCTTTTTAGGCAAGGGTAAAGGGATAGGACAACTATTATTTATTTTCGACGAGCCCACCACCGGACTGCATTTTCACGATATCAAAAAATTATTAACTTCTTTTAATGCGCTCGTAGAGCAAGGCCATTCTTTAATTATTATTGAACACAATACCGATGTAATTAAATCTGCTGATTGGATTATAGACCTAGGTCCAGAAGCAGGCGATGCTGGTGGAAACCTAGTATACGCAGGTATTCCAAAGAAATAGAAGTCGATTATTTATCTTAAGCGGTCTAAGCTTTTTACCAATTTATCGTCTTTGTAAATACCAGATCCTGCCAAAATTAAAAAAACAGGAATGGCAAAACTGGCCATGCTGCCAAGAGCAATTCCACCAGTTGTATATTTTTTAAATGCCAAAAAATAAAGCACTAACACTGTAATATTTAATATGAATGCAGCCAAAATCATTTTTAATTGAATTGGTCTTGTCATGTATAAAAAAATAGCAATAAAGGCAACGGTTGCAGCAACAATCGTTAGAATCATAATTAGTAAATCATTCATACCAGTAAAATTACTAGCTGCTTCGGTGCTAATACTCCCAATAAAAAAATCGGCTTTTAAAGAAAGAAACCCACAAGCCGATGCGGCTAGTAACCAAACTGTTTGAATGCGTTGTAACATGGTATTAATTTTAAAATCAATTTATCCAAGCTCAGGATACAAAACAAATTGCTCCATGAATTCATTCACTTGTTTTTTAATAGAACCTAATAATGCTTCGTCGTCTGCATTCATTAATGATTTGTCTATACAATCTACTACAAATTGCATGTCTTTTTCAAGCATACCACGAGTCGTAACAGCAGCAACACCAAAACGAATGCCAGAGGTTACAAAAGCCGATTTGTCGTCGTAAGGAACCATGTTTTTGTTGGCAGTAATATCTGCATGACCCAATACGATTTCTGCTTTTTTCCCACTAATATTTTTATTGCGAAGGTCAATTAGCATTAAATGGTTATCGGTGCCACCGCTAATAATTTCATAACCTTTTGCAGTAAATGCCTGGGCCATTGCTTGCGCATTTTTTTGAACTTGTTGTTGGTAAACCAAAAACTCATCGGTTAATATTTCACCAAAGGCAATAGCTTTTGCCGCAATAATATGTTCCAAAGGTCCGCCTTGTGTTCCAGGGAAAACAGCCATATCAATCAAATTGCTCATCATGCGCAAATTGCCTTTCATATCTTTTAAACCCAAACTATTTTCAACGTCTTTATGCATCATAATAACACCGCCTCTTGGTCCACGTAGTGTTTTATGGGTGGTAGAGGTTACAAAATGACAGTGTTCAAACGGAGAACTCAATAATCCTTTGGCAATTAAACCTGCTGGGTGAGCAATATCCGCCAAAACAAAAGCACCAACTTCATCGGCTACTTTTCTAATACGCGCATAATCCCAATCACGGCTATAAGCACTTGCACCACAAATAATTAATTTTGGTTTTGCAGCTCTTGCTTGCGCTTCTAACATTTCATAATCCACCAATCCGTCTTCTTTTTTCACACCATAAAAATGGGGTGTATAAGTTTTTCCGCTAAAATTTACAGCAGAACCATGGGTTAAATGGCCGCCCATACTTAGGTCTAAACCTAAAATAGCATCGCCAGGTTGTAAAATAGCAAGCATGACAGCCGCATTTGCTTGGGCACCGCTATGTGGTTGTACATTGGCGTATTCTATATTAAAAATGGCTTTTAGGCGATCAATAGCCAATTGTTCGGTTTGGTCAACAATCTCACATCCACCATAGTAACGCCGTCCTGGATATCCTTCGGCATACTTATTAGTCATCACGCAACCAGAGGCCTGCATTACTTGTAAACTTGTAAAATTTTCAGAGGCTATTAGTTCAATTCCACGGCGTTGACGGGCTAATTCCTGATTAATAATGTCAAAAACTTGGGTATCTCTTTGCATGAGCGGGTTAATTTTGCGCAAATTTAATTCTTAACAAAGAGTTATGTGCAAATTTGTTAGATAGATTTAAGCAGAATATCCACAAAATTGTTGGCTCTAGATAGTTTTTTATAATTTTACCACCTTGATGGCGCCAAAATGATTGCAATATCTTGGGTATTGTTTGATAGGTATTGTTGATTGACCATCTAAAAAAGTACAAAATGAAAGCAATTATACCAGTAGCAGGAGCCGGAACAAAGCTACGTCCACATACTTATACGCAACCAAAGGCACTTATTCCTATAGCTGGAAAAACAATTTTAAGTTTTATTGTAGACCAACTACAAGACGCGGGCATCACTGAATTTATCTTTATTGTTGGATATCTTGGAGAAAAAATTCAAGACTATGTAACCGAAAATTATCCGCATTTAACTACGCATTTTGTGTTCCAAAATGAAAGACAGGGAACCGGTCATGCAATTGAACTAGCTAAAAATATCGTTGGTAATGATGAAGTTTTTATTGTGCTAGGTGATACTATTTGCGAATACGATATTAAAGAAGTGTTAGATAGTCCATTCAGTATGTTGGGCATTAAAAAAGTAGAAGATCCAAGATTATTTGGTGTTGCATCTATTGCAGAAGATGGATTTATAGAACAGCTAGTAGAAAAACCAGCCATCCCAAAAAGTAATATGGCTTTGGTTGGATTGTACAAAATAAAGGAGACCGATTTTCTATTTACATGTTTGAATAGTTTGTATTTACAGAATGAAAGTCCAACTCCAGATTACAACTTAACAGATGCGTTAGATTGTATGATAAAAAAAGGCGCAAAGTTTCAAGCCTTCAAAGTAAAAAACTGGTTTGATTGTGGCAAAAAAGAAACTTTATTAGAAAGCAATGCCACACTACTTAAAAAATTTGGAGGTAATACAGATAGCACACATGAATACCCAAATACTATTATTATCCCACCAGTAAGTATTGCAGCAGGTTGCAATATTTCGAATGCTATTATTGGCCCGCACGTGGCCATAGGAGCGCATACAACAATCAAACATTCTATTGTGCGCGATAGTATTATTGGATCCTACACTACTTTGGATGAAGTGGTAATTGACAATTCTTTAATAGGCAGTGATGCTTCTGTAAAAGGGCTAAGTAGAAGTTTAAATATTGGAGACAATACAGAAATTGATTTCGGATAAAAATTCGTCTTACAAAAAATCAATACAATGGATACGGCGCTATTGCAAAATAATCGCATCACCCAATTGTTTAAAATTAAATACCCCATTATACAAGCTGGTATGATTTGGGCTAGCGGATGGCGTTTGGCAAGTGCAGTAAGCAATGCTGGAGGGCTTGGGATTATTGGTGCTGGTAGTATGCACCCAGAAACATTACTCGAGCACATTCAAAAATGTAAAGCAGCCACCAATTTTCCTTTTGCAGTTAACCTGCCTTTGCTATATCCAAATATTCAAGAACATATTGAAATTATTGTCAACGAAAAAGTGCCCATTGTATTTACAAGTGCAGGTAATCCAAAAACATTTACTGCAGTTTTAAAATCAAAAGGCATAACAGTTGTACATGTGGTTAGTAGTAGTTTATTTGCCATCAAAGCAGCCGCTGCAGGATGCGATGCGCTTGTTGCAGAAGGTTTTGAAGCAGGTGGTCACAATGGACGAGAAGAAACAACCACCATGGTGTTAATTCCTAGTGTTGCTGCTGCAGTAAACATTCCGGTAATAGCAGCAGGTGGAATAGCAACAGGCCGTCAAATGTTGGCTGCTATGGTATTAGGGGCGGATGGTGTTCAAATAGGTAGTCGTTTTGTATGCAGTGCCGAAGCATCGGTACACCCAGCTTTTAAAGACGCAGTTGTTCGCGCAACAGAAGGAGATACACAATTAAGTTTAAAACAAATCGTACCAGTTCGCTTGTTAAAAAATGCTTTTTTTGATGCTGTTCAACAGGCCGAAAAACAAGGAGCCGACCAAGATACACTTGCTGCGCTTTTGGGTAAAGGCCGTGCAAAAAAAGGAATGTTTGAAGGTGATATGCAACAAGGCGAATTAGAAATTGGCCAAGTAAGTGCACTTATAAATCACATTCTACCAGCCGCAGAAATTGTTGCTGAAATCTGGACTGATTTTGTAGCCGCAACAAAAGCGCCCTTTAACAAAGCCTAAGAAATTTTAAATAAATCCCATTTATTTTTGCAAATAAAATGAATTGGCTTGAGACAAACAAGTCACTACTATTTCATTAATACAAACATGCGCAGGAAGAGTAGCTGCATAAAAACAAATATCAGCAACATCAATCGCTTCCAATGCTTGATAGCCTTCATACACCAATCCAGCCTTGCTTTCATCGCCTTTAAATCGAACTTTTGAAAATTCTGTTAGTGCCGCACCTGGATGAATGACGGTTACTTTTATTTGATAAGGCAATAAGTCAATGCGCATAGATTTACTCAAGGCATCCACTGCATGTTTACTGGCACAATAAGCATTGCCATCTTTGTAAACTTCTTTGCCAGCGGTGGAACCAATATTAATAATTTGTCCTTTTTTTCTTTCTATTAAAAAAGGCAGAACAGCTTTTGTTACATACATCACCCCTTTAACATTTGTATCAATCATCGTTTCCCAATCGGCTAAATCTGCTTTTTCAAAACTATCTCTACCTAATGCAAGTCCAGCATTATTTACCAATAAATCTATTGCTTGCCATTCTGCGGGCAAATTGCTTAATTGGTCAAATACTTGTGTTTTATTTTGAACATCAAAAACCAAAGGCAATATTTTTACGCCATATTTTTCTGTAAGTTCAGTTGCTAGTGCAAGGATTTTTTCTGCTCTTCTTCCTGTAATAATGCAGTTCCACTTAGCAGCTGCAAATTTTTCTGCAATGGCTTTTCCAAATCCAGAACTAGCACCAGTAATCAAGGCTATTTTTTCCATATAAAATTTGTGTTTTAATTGGGTAGGGCAAGATACCTAATACTATTAGCATTATCGGATCAAAACGGTAGTTCCTTTTCTGAAAACTTTATTTCCCATATAATCTGTGCCTTCGGTAATAAAAACAAAAGTTCCAGCAGATTGTTGTGCACCATTAAAATTTCCATCCCAGCCTTTGCCCAATTCAGTGGTTGTAAAAACTTGTTGTCCCCATCTATTGTAAATACTAAAATAATGTAGTTGCACAATGCCAACAGTAATGGGTTTTAAAATATCATTTTTCCCATCATTATCAGGGGTAAAAGCAGTTGGAACAAATATGTCTGGTTGAGATTTATAAATACGAACTTTTATATCGTCAATCGCTGTGCAGCCTGTATTGTCAAAAACACTAACCTTATAAGTAATTGAATCAATATTGGCGCCCAATAAAGCAATTGGATTGGCAATATTTGGGTTACTTAATCCTGTACTAGGGCTCCAAACATATCGTGTGCCACCTGTTGCTATTAACTGCAAAGGTTGGTCAGCAACAATAGAGGTATCTCTTCCCGCATAGGCAACAATTGGGGGTACTACTGTAATTAAAATGGTATCACTAACAGGTTTTGGGCAACCAATTGTATCAGTTGCAGTTAAAATGTATTGCGTTGTTTTACTAGGCCCAGCAGTAGGGAAAAAACTATTTGAATTGATTAAAGTATTACTAGGAGTCCACTTAAAATTAGATCCAATTGCAAAACTTTGTATTAATACCCTACTACCAAAACAAATAGTCGTATCAGGCATTATAACTGCTTTTGGATAAGGGGAAACTTTATAAAAAACAGAATCCAAGGCCTGACATTTTCCTAAATTAGCTGTAACATAATAACGCGTACTGGTAAAAGGTTGCACTAATGGAAATTTTGTGTTGTTTACAAAAGCGCCTGTAGAACTTTTCCATTGGTAACTGAGTGCCTGACTAATTGGACGTAACCGAAAAGTATCTGATTGGCAAATAGCAGAATCTAATCCTGCATCTACTGAAATATATTGCAACACATTTACTGTAACAGTATCGTAATTCATACAACCATTATCGTTGAGTACTACAAAATACCTAGTACTGTCTTTTGGATATACCAACGGATTGGTAGTATTTGCATTAATTATCCTGGATTTATTTGGTAAATTATCTGGTGTAAAAGAAATCAATCCGCCACTAATAGTTGCTTTCAAGGCCAAAGTATCAATACTGCAAATCAAGGAGTCTTTGAATGCCATTTTGAGTATTGGTTTGTCTAAAACATTTACTGCTTTTGTAATGGTATCAATACAGCCTTTGCTATTGGTTACAATTAATCGTGCTTGAGCTAATTGAGGGCTAATATATTTCCACGCAGAGTCTTTAGATGTTGCAGTATCTGAAATAGTAGTTGCATCACCAAAATCCCAATGCCAACTATCCACTATTCCATATTTGGTACTGGTGTTGTCTAGGAATTGAAAATTGTTCAAATAACAATTGCCTACTACTTTAAAATCAGGCACAAAGCCAGGATAAATTTTAACCATTGCAGTAGTAGAATCTAAACACCCACCAGTACTAGTTACCACTAATTTCAATGAATAGGTGCCCGTGTCTTTATAGGTGTGAATGGGCGTTGGAAGCGAAGAGGTATTAGTTGCAGGAAATTTTGTTTCACCAAAATTCCATACATATTTTGCAATAGTTGAATTGGTCGATTCGTTCTCAAATCCTAATACAAAACCATTACAAGTTATATAGGTTGGCTTTAATTCTGCAGCGGATAAAGAACAATCTGCTACGGTTAAATGAATTTCTTTTTTCGTGATGCCAATTAGTACACCAGCTCTAAATTCATAGGCACAAACAGCTATCACATAATCGCCAACAATGCTTGGTGCAATGCCGGAAATAATGCCTGTAAGTGGATTTATTTTTACTGTTGGTCCAAGCGGGCTACCACCTGTAAAGCCAGAGCTGCCACCAGTATAGGGCACAGGTGCATAAGGAGGATTTGATGGAGGGTTAGGAGCAGGAGTTTGCATATCTCCGCCAGTAAGTCCATCACAAAAAACATAGCTCAACGAATCATTGTCTTTATCTGTTGCACTAAAGTCGAAAGTAAAAGGTGTTTTAAAACAAACAATAGCAGTATCTTTTTGCGCAAATGCTGGGCTACTATTATGTGAATAATCAACCCCTTGAATCGTGCCAGGAATTTTGTTGGTATAACTAACGCCAATTGTATTGGAATTGCCTGAAAGATTTACAATATCTAGAATTCTACAACAACGTTGTACGCAAAGCGTATAGCCATGTGTATTGTCAGGAAGGTCAATGGTAGTAGAATATCTGTCTATATAATAGCAAACTTTTCCAATCGGCGGATTGTTTAAACAAACACTAAAATCGGTTTTGTTTGGCTTATCTGTTCCGCTTAATAAAATAGTACGTGTTGACCCGTATTGAATATTCGTCTGCCCATCAAAAATGCCTAGATTAACCGATGCATCTCTTTGTGTAGAGGTAGAGCTACAATCTAAATATTGCTTAACAGTAATGGTGTATTTCGACGTATTTGGTGAAGCACCTGGTCCAATATATTCATACTGAATCCATCCTCCTTTTAAGTGATTGGCAAAACTTGGTAAAGAAAAAAATAGTAATAATAAAAGCAATAATCCCTTTTTCAAATCCATTGGTAGATTTGTTATATGGGTATAATTGGTTTCTTTTAGTTGCTTTTTCTTCTGATTCATTTCCGGCCTAAAAGTACCATTTGTTCTTAAAGCGTAGTAAGTAAAATTCGATTTTAACTTGTTGGCAACATCTGAAAAGAAAATGCAATAAAATTTTGAAACTCAAATTGCAATAAAGAAAGCTATCTAATTAACACGCTTGTTCCTTTTCTGTAAATAGATTTACCCAAATAATCAACCCCTTCAGCAATAAATACATAGGTGCCTGTACTTTCTTTGTTGCCATTAAAATTACCATCCCAACCTTTGTTAAATTCATTGGTGGTAAATACACATTGCCCCCATCTATTATAAACAGAAAAGTAATTTAGTTTTGATATCCCAACTGTAATAGGTTTTAAAATATCATTTCTTTGATCGCTATTGGGTGTAAATGCAGAAGGTACATATATTTCAGGGCCAGATTTAAAAACATGCACCATTATTTCGTCTGTTCCAATACAACCTGCAATACTTGAAACAACTACTTTGTATTTAATGGAGTCAATATCCGATCCTAATATAGCAATTGGATTTGCAATATTTGGGTCAGATAATCCAGTACTTGGGCTCCATTTATAAATACTACCACCCGTTGCATTTAATTGTAATGGTTGATCAACAACCACAGAAGTGTCATTTCCTGCATTCGCTATAATTATTGGAAAGAGTTCTACCAACACGGTATCGCTAACAGGTTTTGGACAACCCAATGTATCGCTCACCGTTAAAATATATGCGGTTGTTTTAGACGGGCCTGCAATTGGCTTTAGTGAACTTGCATTGATTAAACTATTTGTTGGAGTCCATCTAAAATTACTACCAACTATATTACCTTGTAGCGTAGTTTTAAATCCCAAACAAATCATCACATCTGCTCCTGCCGCTGCCTTTGGATAAGGAACTACTCGAATAGAAATAGAATCTTCAGCGGTGCATTTACCCAAGTTTGCAAAAACTTTGTATTGTGTATTGTTAAGTGGTTGTACTAATGGGAATTTCAAATTGTTAACTGTTTCATTCGTTGACGCTTTCCATCGAAAGCCCAATCCTTCCGAAATAGCATGTAAATGAAAAGTATCTGTTTTGCAAATCACAGAGTCGGGGCCTAAGTTAACAGTAATGGAAGACAACACATTTACTTTTATGGAGTCTCTACCAATACAACCATTGTCGTTGGTGATTACAAAATAGGTAGTAGTAGTTTTTGGAAATACGAGTGGGTTAACTGTATTTGGGTTTAAAATGTTTTTATTTGGAAGCCAAGAAAATATTCCTTGCCCACTAACTGAGAGCATTAGTGTGTCGATGCTACAAATTAAAGTATCTCTAAAAGGCAGTTGTAAAACGGGCTCAGCGCCAACATCTACAGGGCTTGTGATTTTACCAATACAACCTTTGCTACTTTCAACAGTTAGTTGCGCTGTTCTTAATGCGGGTGTTGCGTATTTGTATTGAGCCGATTTTAAAAGAGAGGTATCTGCTTCGGTTGATTCATCGCCAAAATTCCAAAATCTTGCACTAATAGTTCCGTATTTAGTGGTACTAATATCCGTAAATTGGTAAGGGTTTTGCACACAGGTGCCTGTAATTTTTAAGTTAGGATAAAATCCAGGGTACACTATAACAATGGTGCTATCAATGCCAATACAACCCCGTGGTCCTGTAATTTCAAGTCTTGCTTTATACCTTCCAGTGTCGGGGTATTTGTGATCTACAATAGCATTTGACGAAAAATTATCTGCTTGATTTGGCGTACCAAAATCCCATAAATAAGAAGTGATGCCAGAACTTGTTGAAAGGTTTTCAAAATGCACGGTAAAACTATCGCACTGAATTGTTTTTTCTGGTAAAGACGCTTCAATTAAATCGCAGTCTTGCACTTTTAAAATAAAATCTTTTCGGTGTTCGTTAAAAGCTTTTCCGTTTCGCCATTCAGTTATACAAACATTTACTACATAACTTCCCGATGCAGGTGCAATGCCACTAATGATACCAGTGGTAGGATTAATTTTTACATTCGGCCCTAAAGGACTATAGCCAGAAAATCCACTACTATAAAACAAAGGATCAAGTGATAATTGATTGGGTGGTGGTGCATTATTGCTTCCACTACTTGCGCCATAAGCCTCACAAAAATTAT
Source organism: Sediminibacterium sp. (assembly GCA_037132335.1). Taxonomy (GTDB): domain Bacteria; phylum Bacteroidota; class Bacteroidia; order Chitinophagales; family Chitinophagaceae; genus Sediminibacterium. Next base: position 44,213 of record JBAXPJ010000014.1, read on the forward strand.
AAGTTAAATCGTCGTTGTCGGGATCTAATGCGCCAAAATCAAGGGTGAATTTTTTCCCAGAACAAACAAGCGCTGTATCTTTTACATTAAACTGAGGGCTATTGTTTATGCCAATAGGTAAATTATTAGTACCTGGTATTCTAGTTACATAATTGCTGCCAATATTTCTGGCACCACCCAAATTGGTAATACCATCAACCCTACAACAGCCAAGTCTAGAAAGGGTATAGCCTGCTGTATTATTTGGCAGATCAATTGTATTAGAATAGATGGCAATTTGGTAGCAAACAACGGGTGTTCCAGACAAGCAGGGAAAAGAAGCTGTATTTAATGAAATGGTGCGAACAGATCCTTGTAAGTTTAAACCCAATGAGCTGCGCAAACTATTCATTTCATAAATTCCTACAGTTACTTTTTCTACATCCAAAAAAGGTCCTGGAGAATCACAGTCTCTGAATAAACGTAAAGTGATTTGATAAGTGCTAGTGTTTACGGCAGTTCCAGGCTTAACATATTCATAAAATAATTCGCCACCTGCTATGTGCCTTGCCATAACTGGTGAAAAACAAACGAACAATAATGCCAATAGGAAAATCTTCCTCATTGTTTAATTCTTATTGTAAGTAAATAAAATCGAATAAGCAGGTACAAATTATTTATTGCTTCCACTTATTTTCATTCGAATAATACTATAGCCACGCCATCCAATAAAAACTAGCGCTAGTATTGATGCTATTTTATAAAGCCAGTCTCCAAATTGAACATAAAAACTAAGTTCGGTACTTGTTGGAATACTATATTTTATAATTGCAGGCGTATCCCAAGCACGTGTTTCTACAATATTGCCAGTAGGATCAATCACCGCTGAAATACCTGTGTTTGCAGACCTTGCAACCCATCGTCTTGTTTCAATAGCCCTCAAACTTGCATAAGCCAAATGTTGTTTGTGACCTGGTGTATTGCCCCACCAACCATCATTGGTAATGATGCATAATAAGTTGGCGCCTTTTGCTACATAGCTAGCTACATATTCGCCATAAATACTTTCATAACAAATAATAGGTGCCGCAACATAAGGATTGTCTTTTACTTGAAAAACACTCGCAGAATCAGACTTGCCATAACCACCTGCAGTGCCACCAAATTTTTCAAAAACAGGCCCCATAAAATTTAAAAAACTAGGCAATGATTCAACACCAGGAACTAGTTTTCCTTTATTGTAAAATTGTAAAGCCTCGTTCGATTTTATATAAACAGACGCATTGAAAGCGTCGTAATAATTGCCATCAGGCGTTTTGCGTGCAGTATTTGTTGCCTTAATAGTTTGATAATTTTTATACGTTTCAATGCCAGACAATAAAGTAACAGATGGGTGTCTGTTAAGGAATTGAAAAATAGGTTGATAATAAAGATTGTGTTGAATATTATTTTGCAATTCAGCAACACTCATGGCGGTTTCTGGCCAAATAATTAATCGTGTGCTACTATCAATTTGTTTTTCAGATAAGTTAATTAGTAGTTGAATTTGTGCGGCCGCATTATTCTCATTAAATTTTCCATAAGGATCAATATTGGGCTGAACAATAATCAGATTTGTAGAGGGAACGGCTGCTGTTTTAGTTGCTAATTTTTGAGCAATAAAATAAGAAATGATTAGAGGGGTTACTATTGTTAAAACGACTATGATTACTGTTTTTTTATAAGAATTACCCAAACGAAATGCTTGAATCAATTCATACACTAAAATATTGCTTAGTAATATCCAAATGGTTCCACCACTTACACCAGTGTATTCATACCATTGCACCCAATTAGGATGTGTGGCAAAAACATTGCCTAGTGTTAACC
>JBAXPJ010000015.1:0-45632 GCA_037132335.1 Sediminibacterium sp.
TCCGTAAGATTTTGAAACATTATTTAGCGATAAAACTGTTTGCATATGGATGTTTAAGGATGTAAAAGTAATATAAGTTGCCTTTTAACGTTAAGGTTATATTCAAGGTAGCTAATGTCAGTAAAGTGGTAATAAATATAGATTTTTTGTAATTCGAAAAAAATTAAATTTACTGATGATAGCATTCCCTGATGCATTCAAGTATTTATGATAAATTATCACAAAATCCCCTACATCAAACTTGCCCCTGAGCAGTTGGAAAAGGAAATGGAAAAGATCGGCACGTTTTATGCAAATGTGGCGGTTTGGACCTTACTTTTTTCGCTTCCGCTTTTTTGGGTGTTGGATTTGTTGTTTTCAAAACCACAGTGGGTGAATTACATGTTCTTGCGTGTGATTTGTTTTGGAATTTCTTATTTTATTTTTTGGTTTGGCAATAAAAGCAAATGGAATTACCTAGTTCACTTAAACTTAGTGGTAGGAATTAATTTGGCATTTGCTGCTTTCAGTTGCGGCGTTCTTCCTATTTCTGAATCACTTCCATACTTTATGATTGCATCTGTAATGGTGCTTTTATTAAACACAACTATTTTTTGGCGCCCTATTTATTCCATGATGCAGGTGGGTGGTACTTATGTGATTATTATTTTACTCTATTCTTTAACCGGCAGAGAAGATGGATATGCAGGATTGGTTAGAAATGGCGGGGGTGCGTATTTTTTAATTTCTGCATTCTCTTGTTTAATTGCACACAACCGTTATTTGGTTGTAAAAAAAGAAATTCAAAAAAACTTAATTATTGAAGAATCAAATAAGCGTTTATTAGAGCAGAACGAATTAATCAACGATCAACACCAAATAATTGACAAAGCCAATAAGCGCTTAAAACAATTAAATGATTATCGGCAGAACACGCTTAATATAATGATCCATGATTTGAAAAATTTTATTGGGTCTAATGAAATATCACTCGATTTAATTAATAGAACTTCTACCAATTTAACGGTTGACCAAAAAGAAATACTCAGTTATATTTCAATGGGTAACGATAAACTCCATTATCTATCACAAAAGTTAGCAGATTCTGCAGGTGCCGATTCAGACAAACTTGCTTTTAATATTGAAGTGTTTGATATGGTAAAAGAAGTTGAAAAAGCAGCGGTAGGATTAATTGATGCAGCTAGTATTAAACAAGTGAGTTTGCAATTAAATTTATTGCCAACAGCATTGAATGTTGCACTAGACAAGGTTTTTGTGCAGCATATTCTTTTTAAATTATTATCAAATATTATTCGGTTTGTTCAAAATGGATCTGCTATTAGTATTCATGTATCACAAACAGACAACCATTGTGTAATAGAATTTTTAAATAAAGCAACGCCCATTGGTATTCATAACCTGAATGCTTATTTTAATAAATTAACTACTCCAAATAGCCATAACGCAGTAACCAATCAGTCTGGCTTAGGATTTGCAGTGGCAAAAAATATGGTGGATGAAATTGGCGGAGAATTATCGTACAATAGCAATGAAACTTTTGGCAACTATTTTAAAATAAAATTCAAACTAGCGTAATGCTAGTTAAAACATACAATTGGCAATTGGAGCTCGAAAAAATTTAAATAAAAAAACATGAATCCAAGAATTCTTTTAACGGCGCTTTTAGTTTTACTTTTTTCTGGAGCATGGGCACAGAATGCACAACGGACTTTTGAAGAAATGGGTTATAGAGACCAATCAATTGTGGGCATTTCAGGTGCTATTACCTATTTTGTAAAAGTTCGTCCAGACGATGATATAGATCAATCGAAATTAGTATTATACCTACGTCCTTCGCAGGTTTTGAACCCAAATACTTCCACCGTAACCATTAGTGTAAAAGATGCGCCAATCTATACACAAAGAATAACGGGAGCTAGTATTGATTCGCTAATTACCATTGTTATTCCTTTGAATAAAAAATACATTCAACCCGATGGACGTTATATAAAATTGAAGATCGTTGCAAGGATGAGTATTGCCGATCAAATCTGTCAAGACATTGACAATCCTGCTGTTTGGGTGAATATTAGAAACATTTCTTATTTCACTGCGCCCAAGCAATCTGTTTTATCGTACCAACGCAGTTTAAAAGAATCGATTCAAGAATATAGTTCTATTGCAACAAGTGCTGCAGCTGATTTAGACGATGTTATGGCTAGTAGTATTGCGTATGCTTTTATTAAGCAGGGTAATAAAGAAGGGATTATTAGTACCAGAAACTTTTTACCTACCGATACTTTGATTCATAATATTATAGTAGGTGTTGCCAATAAATTACCCGAAAATATTAAAAGCCAATTGCCTGTTTTAAATAAAGGTGAAGGCTTAATTATAAGTTTAGGTACCGAAGGAAATCAAGTGATGGTCATTACAGGATATGATGCAGAAGGTTACAAAAAAGCCATTAGTGTTTTAAGTAATAATAATATTTTAAATAGTAGTTTTTCGCAAAAATTATTGGTAGATAAAGCAGTGGTTAAGCCCATTGTAAACTCTACATTGCCGCAAGTGTTAACGCTAGAACAATTGGGTGGTCAGTCTTCACTAATGGAAGGCGTGTTGGCTTTAAATACCAACTATCCTTTTAACTTAATTGACTATAATACCATTCCTAAAAAATTAACCCTGCATTTAGAAGCATTGTTTTCGCATTTAAGAGAAAATGATCGTGGATTTTTAAATGTGTATTTGAATGACAATTTAGTTTTTACAACTACTTTATTAGACTTAAATAGTTTTAATAATGATATTGATTTGCCGCCTTATTTGTTAACCAAATTAAATTCATTGGTGATTGAAATGCGTTTTCATCCTAGCAATAGTGTTTGTAAGGATGGGTTTGCAAGTTTCTTTGGTTTTATCAATAACAAAACATCTACACTTACTTTTTCTGGCGACCAACAAACTGATTTTTATAATTTCTTTAATTACCCTGGAGAGTTTAGAAAGAAACCTTTGAAGTTCTTGATATCAAAGGATTTGAATACAAAAATTACTTCATCGGTAGGGGAATTGATTTACCAGATTAATGCTGCCTCTTTAATGAACGCAACACTAATTTTACCAGAACTACTTCAAACAGATAAAGCTGCTGCAAAAGATTTGGTTGGCTATAATGCGATTGCTTTGTTGCAACGCAATGATGCTTTTGTAAAAACCTTTACAAACTTACCCATACAGTTTAATAGAGATTTTCAATTGTACAAAGACCTTGAAGGCGAAACGAGTTTCTCATTCAATGATTTTTCTGGATCTGGAATAGCGCAAATATTTCAACAACAGGGTAGTACTATTTTAATGATATCTTCTTTGGGTGATACTACTAACAAAGAGGCTTTTCAAAGTGTGATTAAAAGTTTTGGATCGCAGTCGTCGGCTATTCAAAGTAATGTATGTATATCTACCAGTGATGGAAGGAGTAGTTTTTTCTTTAAATTAAGAGAAGACGAAAAATTAGTTTCCTACAAAGGCGATAAAAACCTGTTCTTAGAATTGTGGGAAAGCTATAAATATTTTGTTTTAGCAATATTGTTGTTGCTGATTTTATTTGGATTCTATTTTGTTAGAAAACGTGTACAACAATCACAGGAGATTGTTTAAAAAATAGCTGCTGATTAACTAATTATGCCAATTTCTTCTCTAGACAATATGGTAATGGCAGGTTTGTTTGAAGCAGACAAACTAGCCGAAATTGAAGTCATTGCTAATGATTACGGCTATTCGTATGTTAAAACAGCCCTTAACTTTGGTTTCTTAACACGCAAAAAATATATTGCTTTTTTAGAGCGCGAAGGATTTTCTTTTGTGGCTGTTAGAGACGAAGTACTTGATGAAGCATATATTAATCAGTGCGAATTAATTGAACTAAATGCCATTCTATTTGCGCCTTTACGCAAGTTGCCGGATGGTTCTTTATTAGTAGCTGCAGCAGATCCTCAAGACGAAAAACTAAAAACACTTTTGGCTGTTCGCTTTCAGATGCCCATTAAAATTGTGGCTGCATATGATTTAGATATTACTTGGTTAATACATATTAAGCGGGGCGAATATTTTGTAAAAGAGTCTGTGTTTAGTTTAATGAAAAAAGACCCAGACTATTCTGGCTTAGTAACGTTTACAGATCGTCAATTGGTTTTTTTCTTTGGCCTTTTAGCCATCATAGTGGTATTGCTTTTTGTTAATTTCAAGAGCACTGCACTGGTGATTAATTTGGTGTTTAGTGTACTGTTTTTCATTACCATTCTTTTCAAATTATACCTTTCTTTAAAGGGTTCCATGGCTGAAATGAATGAAATGGTTTCAAAAGAAGAAGTAGCTGCAGTAAAAGATAGCAGCCTGCCTGTTTATACAATTTTATTACCTGTATATAAAGAAGATCGATTAATAAGAAAGTTGATTTGGAATTTGAGAAGTTTAGATTATCCCAAAGGGAAATTAGACGTAAAATTATTAATAGAAGAAGACGACGAAAAAACCCTGAATGCTGTTCGTAACTTAGATTTCCCGGCTAATTTTGAAACGATTGTGGTTCCTTTTCATATGCCTAAAACAAAACCCAAAGCTTGTAATTATGGTTTGTTTTTTTGCAAAGGAAAATACCTTACTATCTATGATGCCGAAGATGTACCAGATGCAGACCAACTAAAAAAATGTGTTGCCTTATTTAGAAAATTGCCAGAAGATTTTGTGGTATTACAAGGCGCTTTAAATTATTTTAATAAAAATGAAAACATGCTAACGCGCATGTTTACTTTAGAATATACGTATTGGTTCGATTATATGTTGCCGGGTTTATTATCGTTGAATGTGCCTATTCCATTAGGTGGTACTAGTAACCATTTTAAGTTCGATAAATTAATTGAATTAGGTGGATGGGATCCTTTTAATGTTACAGAAGATGCTGATTTAGGTGTTCGTGTTTTTGAAAAAGGGTACAAAGTTGGCGTGGTGAATAGTACCACATTTGAAGAAGCCAATAATGAACCTTTTAACTGGATCCGTCAACGTTCTAGGTGGATTAAAGGCTATATGCAAACTACTTTGGTACACATGAGAAACCCAGCACAATTAATTCGACGCATTGGTTGGTGGGGATTTTTAGGGTTCAACTTTTTTATTACGGGTACTTCTATTACTTTTTTATTGTATCCTATTTTATTATTTTTTCTGTTGATTTATGCAATTGTAAAATTGGCATTTGTAACAGCACTGTTTCCAGAATGGGTTTTATACATTGCTACTTTTAATTTGGTTGCAGGTAATGCATTAATGATTTACGTAAATATGCTATCGGTTTTTAAACGGAAGTATTATGAGCTTATTTTATTTGGTGCACTAAATCCTATTTATTGGCTAATGCATTCGATTGCCGCTTACAAGGGTTTGTGGCAATTAATTTACAAGCCATTTTATTGGGAGAAAACAAACCATGGATTAACAAAAGTGACTAACAGCGTTAGTGCTCAACAATTAAATGAGGCTGAAATAGTTGTATAATATGCCAAAAAACCTCACCAAAATATTAACCATTTTATTAATTTTTTTCTATGTAATTATTGCATGGTTATTAAAGCATGATGGCTTTGAACATTCGTCGGGATTGTTTTATTCCGAAAAATTCATGTTATTGTTTCAAGCAAAAGACAATACAATTTTAACACTCGGATTTACTTTTCCTAGTTTGGTTTTTTTATCCGCACTATTGTTTGTACCATTTGGTTATTTGTTTGCGCCAGTTGCTGCATCTATTGTAATTATAGCACTCTTATTTTATTTAATAGTAGAAGAGTTTAAACTATCGAAGTTTTCGTATAAATTATATGTACCGTTGGTGTTTGCATTATTTTCATTACATCCAATGTTTGTTTTTGCTGCAGTGACGGGCCGAAAAAATGCCATCATACAATTGTTTGCGTTTTTAATTTTTAGATCTTTTTTTAGGTATTTTAAACAACCGGTTACGTATCATTTATCAATGGCAAGTTTGTATATAACTTGTTTTATTTTTTCGAATTACGATTTCATTTGGTTGATTTTAGCTTTTTTTCCATTTATATTTTTGGTGTCTTTAGATGGCGTAAAAACGGCAGCTACAGATTCGCCTATTTTTCAATACACCGAAATGCTCAACAATCGTTCTTTGCGACGTAAACTAGCCAATAGAACAGCTTCTCTGTATTTGATTATATTTTTGCTGCCATTAATTGCAGTAGTGTTGTTTAGGGCTTTAAACGCCCAATTTGCTGGGTCTGCTACTTATTTTATAGATAGTCAATATGCCAATTGGCGCATAACAGGTAACAGAATTGCTACCAACTTAATGATTGATCCTGTTCGGAATAATTTTTTATTTCAAAGCCAAATAGTTATTCAAGGATTTATTTTGTTTATAACGCCTTTATTTATTGCTGCGCTAATTTTATTTAAAGGGAAATTATATGAATTGTTTACAGTGTTATCGATGCTGTTTTATTATTCATTAATGTTACTAGATTATAAATACACCTTATCAATGGGGTATTTTTTATTATTCATTCCAATTGCATTGGTAACTATTTGTTACTATGGAACAGATAAGTATGCTATTAAAACCGCTTCTACAATTTTTGGATTGGCCACTGTGCTAACGATTATAATGGGCTTTTATTTTTTTAAACATACAGACGCTAGCGAAGAAATTCAGTTTGCTGAAGAAATGCAGTCTTTGCCTAGTAAAATCGGTAATACTAGGGTATTGAGCGAATCCAATATTGTTGCGGAATACATTAGAGGACTAGTGAGTGAACAGAAAAAAATATTAATAGACGATGCTTCGGCCTATGATGTGGTGGTGCATATTGGCAATTTAAACGGATTGATTTTGCCCCACGAAAAAACCTTTGTAACAGTTGTAGAAAATCCCAAAGTGGCTGCTAAATATATATTAATAGCAAAGATCACTAATCCTACGCATAATTTAACAGTACTCAATTCTTATAATTTGAATTTAATGCAAATGAACAAAAATTTGCATACACTCTTGATGTTTGAAACCAAGAACTGGGCTGTTTATCAAGTTGAATAAATTTGGGTATTAATTTCTAATAGGTCTGCCGCTTTTTAAAACACTTTGAATTCTTTCTAAGGTTTTCTTTTCGCCACATAAACTTAAGAATGCTTCTCTTTCTAAATCTAATAGGTATTGTTCGCTTACCAAACTTTGTTCACTTAAATCTCCACCGCATAAAACATAGGCTAATTTTGTGGCAATAAGTTTGTCGTGTTCGCTTGCATAACCGCCGCGCCACATAGCATTAATACCTGCATATATAGCACCCAAACCCGCTCGGCCCAATACTTTCACGTCTTTACGTTGTACTGGCATAGTATAGCCATGGTCGTATAATGCTATAACACTTTTTTTAGCAGCAGCAATTCTTCGGCCAGTATTCATTACTATTTCATCTTGGCCTTTTCTTAAAATGCCCATATCGAATCCTTCTTGTGCAGAGGTGGCCACTTTAGCGGTAGCAATAGAGAAGAACCTGTTTTTTAAGGTTACTGTTTCTGGTTCGTCTTCGTGTAAATCATCTCCTGCGCGCAATGCAAATTCTTTGGTGCCTCCTCCTCCTGGAATTAATCCAACACCCATTTCAACTAATCCAATATAGGTTTCGGCTGCTGCACAAACTTTATCGGCGTGTAAATTAATTTCGCATCCGCCACCTAATGACAATCCATGTGGTGCTGTAACCACTGGTACTGAGGAATAGCGTACGCGCATCATGCTATTTTGAAATAGGCGAATAGCCATATCTAACTCATCGTATTCTTGCTCAATTGCTAGCATGAAAATCATACCCACGTTGGCTCCTGCGCTAAAATTGGCACCTTCATTGGCTATCACCAATCCTTTAAATGTATCTTCTGCAATACCTATTGCTTTATTTAATCCTTCCAACACTTCGCCGCCAATACTATTCATTTTGGTGCTCCATTCAAATCCTGCAACACCATCGCCCATATCCACTAAACTACAAGCACTATTTTTCCAAATTGTTTTATCGCGGTGGTTTTGTAAAATAATAAATGCTTCTCCGCCCGGAATTGGTAAATAGGCTTTTGTAGTAATATCATAAAACAATCGCTTGCCATCTTTTACTGTAAAAAAACTATTGGCACCTGTAGCAAGCATTTCTTCAACCCATGCTGCAACGCTATATCCTGCTGCTTTCATGGCTGTTACTGTTTTGGCAACACCTACGGCATCCCAACTTTCAAATGCGCCAATTTCCCAACCAAAACCGGCTTTCATGGCATCGTCTACACGATACACTTCGTCGCTAATTTCTGGAATGCGGTGTGATATATAAGAGAACAATGAAAAATGAAATGCTCTGTAAAATTCGCCTGCTTTATCTGGTGCGGCACTTAATAGTTGTATGCGTTGTTTGAGGTCTTCAATGGGTTTTGCTGCTTCTAGGCTAGCAAATTTGGGCTTTTGACGAGGCCCATATTCCATGGTTTGTAAATTGAGTGTTACAATTTCTTTTCCTGTTGCAGTTTTTGTTTTTTTAAAGAAACCCTGCCCAGTTTTATCGCCCAACCAATTATTGGTTACAACGGTTTCTAACCAAGTTGGAATGGTAAAAAGGGCTTTTGATTCGTCGTTAGGACAATTGTCTGCAACCCCTTTAGCAACTTTAACCAAAGTGTCTATTCCTACAACATCTGCCGTTCTAAAAGTGGCTGATTTTGGTCGGCCAATAATGGGTCCGGTAAGTGCGTCTACTTCATCGATACTTAGGCCGAGTTTTTCCATGATATGAAAAATACTCATGATGCTAAATACCCCAATTCTATTGGCTATAAAGGCTGGTGTGTCTTTGCAGAGTACCGTTGTTTTCCCTAAAAACACATCGCCATAATGTAATAAAAATGCTACAATTTCGGGGTCGGTATATTCGGTTGGAATAATTTCTAATAAACGCAAATATCTTGGTGGATTAAAGAAGTGCGTTCCACAAAAATGTTTTTTAAAATCTTCAGATCGGCCTTCTGCCATTAGGTGAATGGGTATACCCGAGGTGTTAGAACTAATTAAGGTTCCTGGCTTGCGAAACTGCTCTACTTGCGTGTAAATTAATTGTTTGATATCTAGGCGCTCTACTACTACTTCTATGATCCAATCAACAGCAGCAATATCTTTCATGTTATCGGTAAAATTGCCGGTGCTTATACGTTTAATCACATCTTTATTATAAACCGGAGAAGGATTGCTTTTGATGGCTGCTGTTAATGCATCGTTCACCAATTTATTGCGTTCAGCTGGTTTGGTACTTTCTGCCGCAGCTGCAGGAACCATATCTAATAACAATACTGGTATACCAATTCCTGCAAAATGGCATGCAATTCTAGAACCCATTACGCCACTGCCTAATACTGCTACCTTTTTAATTGAACGATTTTGCATATAGATCTTTTAAGTAAGATTTTTGGTAAAATTAGTTAGTTATGCAACTAATTACCCGAAGTTAGGGCAAAAAAAAACTCAGCATACATTTTATGCTGAGTTTTTGTCAATTTCTACAATATCATTAGTGCGGGTAACGATTATTCTTCAGAAACTGTGGCACCTTTGTATGCAATAAATAGGCACACAAAATATACGGCAAGCAATACATAGATTAGCATAATCGGGGGGGATTTTGTTATTGCTAATTTAATCATTTAAAAACAAATTTATTAATTTGATAATGTTAAGTTTTTCCACATTTGTGTTAGCAAAGCCTTAAATGACACTTTATTGTTATTTGTTGACGAAAAAATGATATTGTTTTTTGACCGTGAGCAGCCTTCTAGAAAAATAGCTACTAATTGCAATTGAATTTTACTAGAAATTTAGTTAAGCAGCTTTTTTTGCTTTAATAAGCTGAAACGATTGAGATATCAGTTTTTTGTAATTTATTTTTTTGAAATATCATATCAATCAGTATCACCATTGTTTTGCTTTAATTGCCTTTTAACAATAACTCAGTAGAATTCTCGTGCTTTCAATTATTTTTGTTCTAATGGAAATAACAACTCAATTGGTAGAGAACCTAGCTAATTTATCGAAGCTACAATTCAGCGAAGCAGATAAACTGGCTTATCAGGCAGATTTGCAAAAAATGGTGGGCTTTATAGCACAACTTGATACGGTTGATACCACTGGTGTTGAGCCCTTGTTGCACATGGGTGATGCGCTAAATGTTTTAAGAGAAGATACAGTTGCAGGAAGCGTTACTCGCGAAGAAGCTTTACTGAATTCACCCGTTTCAGACACCCAATTTTTTAAAGTTCCCAAAGTCATTAATAAGTAGGCGCTTTGTTGTAACCACCATTAACACTTGTATTATGAACGATATTATTATCAAATTAGACGATATTCAAAAAAGTTATTTCATGGGAAGCCAAGCCATTCCTGTATTAAAGGGAATTAGTTTGGATATTTTTAAGAACGAATATGTGGCATTGATGGGGCCTTCGGGTAGTGGTAAAAGTACCCTAATGAATATTTTGGGTTGTTTGGATTCTCCTACTGGTGGAAAGTATATTTTAAATGGCAAGGATGTTAGTAAAATGGCCGATGATGATTTGGCGGGTGTGCGTAATACCGAGATTGGATTTGTGTTTCAGCAATTTAACCTCTTGCCAAGACTTACTGCTGCCGAGAATGTAGCACTACCTTTAATTTATGCAGGAATAGGTAAAAAAGAAAGAATGGAGCGTGCCATGGAGGCTTTAAAAAAAGTAGACTTGGCAGATAGAAGTCATCATAAATCGAACGAGTTGAGTGGTGGTCAAATTCAAAGGGTAGCAATTGCCCGTGCGCTGGTAAACAATCCTTCAATTTTATTAGCCGATGAGCCAACGGGTAATTTAGATTCTAAAACTTCAGTAGAAGTAATGCGTTTGTTTGGAAAAATTCAAGACGCCGGTAATACCGTTGTATTGGTTACGCATGAAGAAGATATTGCTGCTTATGCCCACAGGGTAGTGCGTTTAAGGGATGGATTAATTGAAAGCGATAAGGTAAAAGAAATGGCTAATATTACACATAGCCATTAAGCTAGCTAAAATATAGTAGAGAACTTGTGGAGAGATGGAAGTCTCTCCTTTTTTATTTTTGAACCTTTAAAAATTACTTTTGTTATAAGAGAAGATTCAATAATTATAATCAATATAAGTAATGTCATTCAAAATATATACCAAAACAGGAGACCTAGGAAAAACGAGTTTAATTGGTGGAACCAAAGTGCCCAAAAGCCATATTCGTATTGACGCTTATGGTACCGTAGATGAACTAAATTCTTATGTAGGATTACTCCGAGACCAACTACTCGACGAGCATTCTAAAGCCACAATTAAAGAAATTCAAGACAGGTTATTTACTGTAGGATCTTCTTTAGCCTGCGATCCAGAAAAAGAACCCTTGATGAAAATTCCTGATTTAAAGGAAGCTGATATTGTTTTTTTAGAAAATGAAATAGATAAAATGAATGAGGTACTTCCAGTAATGAAATCATTTATTTTACCTGGAGGTCATGCTGCCATTTCTACTGCACATGTGGCGCGTTGTATTTGTAGACGCACCGAAAGATGTTGCGTAAATATGAATGAGCAAGAAATTTTTGTAGATCCTTTGGTGTTAAAATACCTGAATCGATTGAGCGATTATTTATTTGTACTGGCCAGATATATTGGACTACAATTAGGCGTTGACGATATTCCTTGGAAGCCAAGAATTAATGCGTAATTATTTTAAGGAACCATTAGGCCGTCTTTCATGTAAAGCCTTCTATCACTCATTCCTGCAAGTTCTTCGTTGTGTGTAACAATTAAAAAAGTTTGTTGAAACTCGTTGCGTAATGACACAAATAATTCGTGTAATTCGCGTGCGTTTTTACTGTCTAAATTACCTGTTGGTTCGTCGGCAAAAATAATAACGGGTTTGTTAATGAGGGCACGGGCAACAGCTACTCTTTGTTGTTCTCCACCAGATAATTGTTGGGGCTTGTGTTCAATTCTATTGGCCAAACCTAGTTTTGTTAAAAGTGCAATAGCATCGGCTTCCACTTCTTTTTTATTTCTACCTGCAATCCATCCTGGAATCGATACATTTTCTAGTGCCGAAAACTCGGGTAACAAATGGTGAAATTGAAAAACAAATCCAATATGTTTATTTCTAAATGCAGCTAATGAACGCCCTTTTAGTTGGTCAATTGCTTGGTTGTTGATGGAAATACTGCCCGAATCGGCTTGATCTAGGGTGCCTAAAATATGCAATAATGTGCTCTTTCCTGCCCCAGAACTACCTACAATACTTACTATTTCGGCTTTTTTTACCTCAATAGATACCCCTTTTAAAACAGCTAGCTGTTCGTATTTTTTGGTGATATTTTGTGCTTTTAGCATCTGTTTCAGTTGTATTTAGCAATGCAAACGTACAACAGCGGACCGCATTGTTGGCAAAAATTAATGATTTCTTTCCAGTACTAATAAAACTTGCGTTTGGTTATTTCATTTATACGATTACATTTGCAAAAATTTAAAAGGTATGTTTTGGACATTAGAATTAGCAAGTTACCTAGAAGAAGCACCTTGGCCTGCATCAAAAGATGAGTTGATTGATTATTCAATTCGTAGTGGTGCACCGCTTGAAGTGGTTGAAAACTTACAGGAACTAGAAGACGAAGGTGAAATATACGAGAGTATTGAAGATATTTGGCCCGATTACCCAAGTCAAGAAGACTTCATGTTTAATGAAGACGAATATTAATATTCATATTTCCAATTAATAGTTGCAATAGACTTAGAAAGATTGGGAATTGTATAAAATATTTATAGAACCTTATTGGAGCAATCTAATGGGGGATATAAAAAATAGAGCCTGTATCGGATTGATACAGGCTCTATTTTTTATAACACTTAAGACCTTTATTTAATCACAGACTGTTTCAATTGAAAGATCTCTAATAATAAGATTTTCTTTAAAACTATTTCTTTGGAAAAGTAAATTTGAAATACAATAATAATAATGATAACAAAAAGATGATGCTATTGGCAATGATTACAGGCAATAGTTGTAGGTAGAATCCATAGACCAACCATACCAATACACTTGTAAAAACAATCAATAACATTCCCAAACTTAAATCACCCACGCTCTTAGTTTTCCAAGCTTGCCATACTTGTGGTATGAATGTGATAGAACTTAAAAAAGCACCGAATAAACCTACAACTTCAATCCAAGGCATGGTATATAATTTTAGTAAAGATGTTTAAATAGTAAACGCTTCGATATTAATTTATTGTAAACCCAATTTTTTCAAAATAGCATCACTAACACCAGTATTAGAATAACCGCCATCATGAAATAGATTTTGCATGGTAACCATTCTTGTGAAATCAGAGAACAGTGATACGCAATAGTTGGCACAATCTTCTGCTGATGCATTTCCTAATGGAGCAATGGCATCGGCATAATCAAAGAAATCGCCAAATCCTTTAATGCCAGTACCTGCAGTGGTTTTGGTAGGAGATTGAGAGATGGTGTTGATACGTACTTTTTTATCTAATCCGTATTGGTATCCAAAACTACGGGCAATAGATTCTAGCATTGATTTAATATCTGCCATATCTGTATAGAAAGGAAATACCCTTTGTGCAGCCATATAAGTTAGCGCTACTACACTTCCCCATTCGTTGATGGCGTCTAATTTTTTAGCAACAGCCAACATTTTATGGAAAGACAAAGCAGATACGTCGATGCCTTTGTGAAAATATTCGTAGTTAGATTCTGCGTATGGAATTTTTTTGCGAATGTTTACGCTCATACCTATTGAGTGTAGAACGAAATCTATTTTACCGCCTAATACTTCTTGAGATTCTGTAAACAAATGCGTTAAATCTTCAATGCTAGTGGCATCGGCAGGAATAATCACTGAGTTTGTTTTTTCGGCCAACGCATTGATTTCACCCATCCGCATAGCAATAGGTGCATTGGTCAATACAAAAGTTGCACCTTCTTCGTGTGCTTTTTCAGCCACTTTCCATGCAATGGAGTTTACGTCTAATGCTCCGGTGATAATACCTCGTTTTCCTTTTAAAAGGTTGTATGACATAGCTGATTGTTTTAAAGATCCGATTTGTAAAAATAGAGAATATCTGATTAAACTGCTCTTTCAAATAAAAGCATTTTAATCTTGCATCATTTCTTTAGCATTTTCAATGGCTGCAGCAGTGGGTGCCTCGCCCGATAACATACTTGCAATAGTATTTATTCTTTCGTTATGTGTAAGTAAACGCAGGTTTGTTTTTATTTTATCGCCTTGGTTTTCTTTGTAAACATAAAAATGGGCATCTGCCTTACCTGCAATTTGTGCTTGGTGGGTAATGCAAATGATTTGTCGGTTGGTAGAAAGATTTTTCATAATACGACCTACCTGTTTGGCTGCTTCGCCAGAAATACCCGTATCAATTTCATCAAATATTAAAGTGGCTAAATCTACCGATTGTGCCACAAGTGATTTAATGCACAACATTAACCTGCTTAATTCACCGCCACTAGCTACTTTTCTAATCGGTTCAAAACGATTGCTATTATTGGCATCGAATAAAAATTCTATTTGATCTTGCCCAAAGTTTTGCAATGCTTGGTCGGTAATGCGCAATTGTAATCGGGCATTGGGCATTCCTACTTGTACCAATAATGCATTCACCGCTTTTTCGAGGGGCTTGCTTTGTTGGTGACGTGCCAAGGATATTTTTTTTGCAATTTGCTGTGCCGATTGTAATAACGTGGCTGTTTGTGTTTGCTTTAAAAGAATGGTATCGTCTAATTGCAATACCGCTTGAATTTTATTGGATAGATCGAATTGAATAGCAATTAACTCATTGCTTGTTTTTACACTATGCTTTTTAAGTAATTTATATCCCTCTGCCATCCGCTCATTAATTTGGTCAACCCTTTTTTCGTCGAGTTGAATTTTATTGTTGAGTTGATCCATTTCATCGGCAATATCTTGTAGTTCAATTTGACTGCTTTGTAACCTTTCAATAATAGATTGCATGGCAGGGTGGTAATTGGCAAATGCATGCAGTTGGTTAATCCATTGTTTAAATAAGGGTAGTATGGGCTGATCCGAACCGTTTAATTCAAAATGAACTTTAGATAAGGTTGATTTGATTCCTTCGGCATGTGAGAGTAATTGCAACTCTGCTTCGAGCGTTTCAAGTTCATTTTCTTTGAGTGCTATTTCGGCTAACTCATCGTATAAAAACTGGTGGTAGTCTAACTCTTTGTGAAATGCGGCTTTTTGTTTTTCTAAACTATCTAATGCCTTTCTAGTGTTTTGAAGTTCTTGGTAAACCGATTGGTATTTGGCTAGTTCGGTTTGATTGCCTGCCAATGCGTCTAATACATTGCGTTGAAAATCGGTATCGCCCAAAGAAAGTGTATCGAATTGTTGGTGGAGGTCTACGAGTAAAGAGGCCAATTCTTTTAATTGTTGCAAACTGGCTGGGGTGTCGTTGATGAATGCCCTTGATTTGCCATTTGGAGCTATTTCTCGGCGTAGTACTAACTCGGTGTCTACATCGAGCTCATGTTGTTGTAAAAAGGCTATAACGGCCGTTTTATTCGCTACTTGAAAATACCCTTCAATCACACATTTTTTATCGGCGTACATTAATACGCTGCTATCGGCTCTTTCGCCTAAAATTAAACTCAGTGCACCCATCAAAATACTTTTACCTGCACCTGTTTCGCCAGTGATAATATTTAGCCGCGGAGAGAACTCAATCTCTATGGCGTCTATAATGGCGTAATGTTGTATTTGCAGTTTGCGAAGCATAGTGGGTACTGTTGCTAATTGTTGGTTCCAATAAATTTATCGTGTGCAAGTTATAGAAGCTTGACTTGTTCTGCAAATCAAGGATGGGGGAACTAAAATATTTTTTTAAGGGATGCTATTCTCCTTTGCAACGACTAATGCCCGATTTGGCTCTTTGATCAATGGAGTCTTTGTATTCGTGGTCGTTCATGCCCAAGCATTTTTGGTAATAGCTGATGGCAAGTGCTTTCTGGCCGCGGTCTTCATAGATTTGTGCAATTTGTAAAGCGGCCCTTGCTGCATAGTATTCTTTTCTGTTTTCACCTAGTTTTATAGCGGTTAAATAGGTTTGAATGGCATCGTCTTTTCTACCAAGATCGTCGTAGATTCTGGCCACGCGATAGGCAAATTCAAGTTTGTCTTCGTCTCTGGTAAATTGCTCGCTTGTTTTTCCTTGTAAATTGGCCAATGCTTCTTTGTGAAATCCGCCATCGCTAAGTAGCCTTGATTTTAATAAGATAGGGTTCGGCCAGCTATTTGATTTGGCATCTTTCAAGGCTTTTTTATCGGCATCTGTTTCTGTGCCACCTTTTTTTAACATGTCTTTTCTGACTGCTTCTGCTGCTGCTTGGTTGCCTTGTAAATAATAAGCCCAACTTAATTTTTGGTTGGCATCTTTTACATAAAAATTACCCTTAAAATCTTTTTGATATTGTACTAAGTATTTTGTGGCTTCTGCTAGTTCTAAATGATAGAGTTTTACATAGCCCATTTCAAAATCCCAAACTGGCAATTTTAAATAGTCTGCCGATAAATTTCTGTTTTGCATAATAATGCCAGCAAGCGTAGTTTTTTTATCATTCACTGCTAGGTTTGCTGCCATATAACAGAGCAAATGATTATTTACAATGTCTAATTTTTGCTGTTGAATAAAAGCAAGGGCTTCTTCTTGTTTGTTTTCTACATAGAATAATAAAAACGGATAAATAAAAGCCGATTCGTTGGCAAAAATTTTAGCAAGAGGGTCATTGCTTGTTGCAAAATTTCTAACAGTTTTCATTCCCTCGTTAATAGATCCTTTAAGCCCAAACAAACTCACTATCCATTTATAACCGCCTGGCAGTGTGCCTATAATTGCTTCTAGTGAACCCATCCAGAGTTCATTTAAAATAAAATTGGGATAATTTTTTCTGTTCTCTTTTAAAAGTAAATAGGCTTTTCTAAAATCCCATCCGGCATTTAAATTTTGGGCAAATTTTAATTCAACAGCAGCACGGTGTATCCGAATGGTGCTCAAACAAAAATTATAATAAGGAGAATTTTTTGGTCCATCGGCTAAGCGCAGTAATCGCTCAGAAAAATGGGGCATTCTTGCTTTATATTCGGTGGGGTCTTCATTAAAAAACAACACAAAAAAATCGGCGTAGTCTTCTATTAAATAAGGGATTAAATTATCGGGGTTTTGTTTTTTTGCTTTTTCAATTAAAGCCAGTGCTATATCTATTTTGAGTTTGGTAATTTCTTGGTAAGCTTGTACACAGGTGCTATTAAAGTCGTACACTTTTTCGGCCGATGCTATTCGAACAAAAAACACACACGCAATTAGTACAATTAGCTGTTTCATGATATGTAAAATAATAAAGGGCAGCGAAATGCATGCCCTTTATTAAAAATATTTATTGCTTAAACCTATTTTGCTTCTACACTATCGCTCAAATCGCCGTCTACTAATATTCTACCGCAGTTTTCGCAAACAATAATTTTTTTGTGCAAACGAATTTCACTTTGACGTTGTGGAGGAATTGAATTAAAACATCCACCGCAAGCATCTCTTTCTACTGGCACAACAGCTAGGCCATTGTGGTAGCTATTACGGATACGATCGTAGCTATAAATTAATCTTTCGTCTATATGGCCACGTGCATCAGCACTTTGCTTTCTAAAATAAGTTTCTTCTTTTTCAGTTTCAGCAATGATTTTTTCTAACTCGCTTTTTTTATGGTTCAATACACCTTCTTTAACAGCCACTTGCTTTTTGGCTACATCGAGTGTTTTGATTTTTTCGGTTAGTTCTTCGTTAGCGTCACGAATATGTTTTTCAGCTAGTTTAATTTCTAACTGTTGCATTTCAATTTCTTTATTGATTGCTTCAAATTCGCGATTGTTTTTTACGTTCTCGCTTTGTTTTTCGTACTTAGCTATCAACGCTTCGCTTTCTTTGATAATCGCTTTTTTGCCTTCAATGAATTCAGAGATACCATTGATCTCTTCTTCAACGCGCGTTTGGCGGCTATGCAAACCAAGGATCTCGTCTTCAAGGTCGCTAACCTCCATAGGTAATTCGCCTCGTAAAACCTCAATCTCATCGAGTTTGCTATCGGTTTTTTGTAACCTAACTAGGTTTACCAGTTTTTCTTCAACAGAGAAATCTTTTACAGATGCCATATCAAGTATAAAATTTGGAGTTTGTATTGTAGCAAACATTACTGTTTACCTTAACCCTTATTACAGAAAATAGTTTACCGGATTGGTTTTTATTACTGATTTAAGGACGGCAAAGGTAGGGAATTTCAATTGTAAAATATCAATTAACAGCTCGGGGGTAAATTGTTCGCTTTCCCAATGCCCAATATCGGCCACTACCAATTGGTTATTGGCATCGAAAAACTCATGGTATTTAATATCGCTGGTAACAAAGATATCGGCCCCAGCAGCCCTTGCGGCACCTATTAAAAAGCTGCCTGCACCTCCACAAATGGCTATTTTTTGTATTTTTTTACCAAGTAAGGGCGTGTGCTTTATAACAGCTAACTCAAAACTAGTTTGGAGCATGCGTAAAAACTGAATTTCCTCGATTGGTTCGGGTAGTTCGGCAATTAATCCGCTTCCAACTAATTGATAATCATTGTTTAATGAAATAATATCGTAAGCTACTTCTTGGTATGGATGGGTAGCTAAAAGGGCTTTAACTAGTTTGTTTTTAAGGTATTCTGGAAAAATAAACTCAATTTTTACCTCATTGGCTGTGGTAGATTCACCCGCTTGGCCAATAAAAGGGTCGGTGCCTAGTTCGCCTTTAAAACTACCTTGCCCCATCACCTGAAAACTACATTCGCTATACTGCCCAATGGTGCCGGCACCTGCTTCAAATAGTGCGGTTTTAATTTTTTCTACAAAATTTTCCGGAACAAATGTGAATAATTTGGCTAATTGACCCGATTTGGGAACCAATATTTTTTTATGAATCAACCCAAGTTTGTTGGCAATTTGGTCATTTACTCCGTTGTGTACATTGTCTAAGTTGGTGTGGATGGCGTAAATGGCAATATCATTTTTAATGGCTGTGATAATGGTTTGCTCCACATAATTACTGCCATTTATTTTTTTTAATCCACTAAAAATAATGGGATGGTGCGCTACCACTAGGTTACAGCCCGCTGCCTTGGCTTCTAAAATAACCGCTTCCGTTGCATCAAGGGTGCAGAGTATGCCGGTGCATTCCCAATTGGCTTGTCCTACAATTAATCCTGCATTATCATAGGCTTCTTGATAGGCCAATGGTGCGTATTTTTCTAAAGCTTGAACGACTTGGGTAATTTGCATGTTAGTATTATTGCGATTTGCTAAATTACCTTCATTCTATCTTTGTTTCTATGAGTACTGCTAATTTTCTTTTTTTAGACGGACAAATCCATCGATCTAATAAATTGTTGGTTTCGCCCAATAACCGCTCATTTAGGTATGGCGATGGCTTTTTTGAAACCATGAAATGGATGAATGGAAGGGTTTTATTGGCCGATTATCATTTTGAAAGATTGTTTGCTAGTTTAGATCGCTTGCAATTTCAAGCGCCTAATTATTTTACCAAAGCCTATTTAGAAAATCAAATTAATGAGTTGGTTAAAAAAAATGGACACACAAAATTGGCTCGGGTTCGCGTAATGATTTATAGGGGTGAGGGTGGCTTGTACGAAGTGGAGAATCATTTTCCACACCATTTAATTCAAACCTATGAGTTGAATCCATCGAATAATCAATTGAATGAAAACGGCTTGGTAGTAGATCTTTATAAAGATGCTATAAAAGTTTGCGATAGTTTTTCGCATATCAAATCAAACAATTATTTAAACTATGCAATGGCTGCCATTTGGGCAAAAAAGCAACACTTAAATGATGCGTTTTTATTTAACCCGTATAACCGTTTGGCAGATGCTACCATTGCCAATGTTTTTTTAATAAAGGATGGATTAATTAAAACGCCTGCCATTACCGAAGGTCCGGTACAAGGTGTCATGCGCAGACATATATTGCAAGCATTGCGCGCTGCAGATATGCCTGTTGAAGAAACAACAATTGAATTGGCAGATATAGAACAAGCTTCAGAAATATTTTTAACCAATGCTATTTATGGAGTTCGTTGGGTAAAGCAATTTGGCAAACATGCGTATACCCAGCAATTGGCGCCTTTGTTGCACAAAAAAATGGTGCAATCAACTTTTTAATTAACTACAATTCAACTTTTTTAATTCAAACTTGTTAATGGTGTAAATGCTTGCTATGAAAACAGAAGTAGTGGTTTGTTGGTTTAGAAGAGACCTTCGTTTAGAAGACAATGCAGCATTGTATTATGCGCTTGAATCTGGTTTGCCAGTACTGCCAATTTTTATTTTTGATACAAATATTTTAAACCAATTAGAAGACAAGAACGATAAGCGCGTTGCTTTTATTCATGCGGCTTTGAGCGAAATGCAAACGCATTTAGTGGCCCTTGGTTCTAGCATGGAAGTCTATTACGGAAACCCTTTAGAGGTATTTGCGCAATTGCTAAAAAAATACCAAATAAAGCGTGTATTTGCCAACCACGATTATGAGCCAAAGGCTATTGCGCGCGATAATAATGTGTTAGAACTTTTAAAAACAAATAACTGCAGCTTTGAAACTTTTAAAGACCAAGTTGTTTTTGAAAAAAAAGAAGTGACAAAAGACGATGGAAGTCCGTATACTATTTTTACACCCTATAGCAGAAAATGGAAAGCGAAATTAGCCGATACTGGTTTGCCCAATTATCCTTCGGAATTGCGTCAAAAATATTTTTTTAAACAAGCGGCTTTTGAAATTCCTAGTTTACAATCAATGGGTTTTCAAACGACTGAAGCAATATTTCCTTCAAAGAATTTACAAGAAGAAATTGTAAAAAAATATACCGATCAACGCAATTTTCCGGGCATAGAAAATGGTACGTCTAAATTGGGCGTGCATTTGCGTTTTGGTACCATTAGTATTCGTACGCTAGTTAAAAAGGTACAGCACTTAAATGAAACTTTTTTAAACGAGTTAATTTGGCGTGAATTTTATCAAATGATTTTGTGGAATTTTCCACAAGTAGGCAAGGGATTGAGTTTTAAGCCAGCTTATGAAAATATTGAATGGCGCAATAACGAAACTGAATTTGCACATTGGTGCGCAGGTACAACTGGCTATCCTATTGTAGATGCAGGGATGCGGGAGTTAAATACAACAGGTTTTATGCATAACCGAGTGCGGATGATTGTGGCCTCTTTTTTAACCAAACATTTATTAATTGACTGGCGTTGGGGCGAAGCTTATTTTGCGCAAAAATTATTGGATTTTGATTTGGCCGCCAACAATGGTGGATGGCAATGGGCTAGCAGTAGTGGTTGCGATGCAGCGCCTTATTTTAGGGTATTCAATCCTAGTTTGCAAACCGAAAAATTCGATAAAGATTTGCGCTATATAAAAAAATGGGTGCCAGAATTTCAAGAGTTCAATTATCCTGCACCAATTGTAGTACATGAATTAGCCAGAAAGCGTGTGTTAGAAGTGTATGCTAAAGCGTTGAAGCCCGATTAATTTCTTGGTATACTTTTAGTAATTGATCTACTGCATTTTTTCCTTCATCGCCCAAATCAATAGAATAATTATTAACGTATAAATCAATATGCTGGCGCATAACATCTTCGCTCATTTCTTGTGCATGGCAGCGCACATAATCGGTAATTAATGGATAATTATTAAAAGCATATTCCACCGATTTTCTTATAATTCCTGCAATGGTTAATTGGGTGCTTGCATCAAATTGGTTGTGCATTATTATACCGCCTAATGGAATGGGTGCTTTAACTGTTTCTTCCCAATAAGCCCCTAGGTCTATTATTTTTTTTAAGCCTTTATCTTGGTAAGTAAATCTGTTTTCGTGTATAATAACGCCGGCATCTACTTGGCCAGAGAGTACGGCATTTTCTATTTCGTTAAACACTAGGTATTGCTTTTTTTGCGCATTCGGAAAAGCTAGTGAAAACAATAAGTTTGCGGTGGTATTAATACCTGGCACAGCAATGGTTAATTCATTTACCGCTGATAAATTTTCGATTGTTTTTTTTGATACTAGTAATGGCCCAACGCCTTTGCCTAGTGCACCGCCGCTTTGTAAAAGGGTATAATTATTTTGCACTAGTGGTAATACGCCGTAACTAATTTTAGAGATATGATACTTGTTGGCAATAGCTGCTTCGTTTAAGGTTTGCACATCTTCTAAATGCACTTCAAACGTATGGTTGGCAGTATCAATTTTGCCATTGACCATTGCATCAAATATAAATGTATCGTTAGGGCAGGGCGAAAATGCAAGACTAAAATGCATGGCTAAAAATACAATTGGTTAAACAATTTGATACAGTTTTTCTATATACTGTATTAGTGTGTTATTCAAGTTATCAATGGCTGTTTTCATTTGCCAATTTGCTTTATTTCTTTCTCCCACATAATTTGAAATAGAACGAATTTGTAAGAAAGGAATATTTAGTTCACGTGCGGTATAATGCAGTGCTGCGCCTTCCATACTTTCTATCACTGGATTGTATTTTTTAACGAGCAAATTAATTCTTTCTTGATTGGTAGAAATTTCATTGATAGTTAGTCCTGCATATTCGGGTAGTGCTAGTAAATTATATTTTGCCAACCATTGATTGGGTAGTTTTCTTTTATCGAATGGATGGTAACTACTTTTTTCTAATTTCATATCAAACAAATCTTTCCATTTACCATCTTCTTCAACACCAAGATCGCCAATTGTTTCGTCTTTGATGGCTACAACAGTGCCGAGTGCCATTTTGGTATCATAACAGCCTGCAATACCTGCTTGAATAATTAAATCGGGCTTGTCTTCGAGTGCTAGTTTGGTTAATGCGTGTGATGCAGCCAGCATGCCAATACCAGATTGGTGAAACTGCAGTTTTAAACGTTGGCTTTCGCTAGTATATAAATGGTTGATGTTTAAAAAACAGGGCATCCATTCTGCAACCGTAGCAGCCGTAATAATTACACGCATAGTTGTAAAGTTCGGGCTAAGATTTGAGTTGGGCAAATAGCTTCTTGGCTTAGAATCTGCCTTTTACCCTCCTTTCGCCTGTAAATTGGGTGTCAAGTTGTAAGTTTGCCGAAATTTTAGTGCAGAATGGTGTATTTAACACGTTTGGAACATTTTAATGCGGCGCATAAGTTGTTTAATCCGGATTGGTCTAAAGAGCGTAACGACGAGGTTTTTGGGGTTTGTGCCAATGAAAACTGGCATGGCCATAATTTCGATCTATTTGTAACGGTAAAAGGCGTTCCAGATTTGGGAACTGGATTTGTGTATGATGTAAAAAAACTCAGCAAACTGGTAAAATTGCATGTAATTGATAAATTAGACCATAAAAACTTGAATTTAGACGTTGATTTCATGCAGAATAAAATGTGTAGTACCGAAAATCTGGCCATTGCAATTTGGGAGCAAATTGTACCCCATTTGCCCGAAAATGTAAGCTTACACTGCATTAAGCTTTGTGAAACGGCTAGGATTTATGTGGAATATTATGGGTAGGCCTTGTTTTGTTTAAATTATTTTAGAAAGTTTTAAACAAAACGAAAGCCTTTAGGGTTATTGTATTTAGTATCTTAAAAAAAATCACAACAAAGAAATATGTTGAATAACAAAGTGGCAGTTTTTAGAAAGGAGCATTTTAATGCTGCACACCGGTTAAACAACCCTGCTTGGACGGCGGAAGAAAATAAGCGTGTATTTGGTTTGTGTAATAATGATAATTACCATGGACACAATTACGATTTAGAAGTAAAAGTTGTAGGCGTTCCAAATCCAAACACAGGTTATGTGATAGACATGAAGGTTTTGAGTGAATTAATTAAGGAAGAAATTTTAAATAGATTTGACCATAAAAATTTAAACTTAGATACGGTAGAATTTGCAACCCTAAATCCGAGTGCTGAAAATATTGCGGTAGTGATTTATGGTTTATTGCGTTCAAAGCTTGATGCTAGTTTAGATTTAAAAATAAGATTATATGAAACAGAAAGAAACTTTGTTGAATATCCGGCTTAACGGCGATAAAATTGACCTAAGTGATATTGTCATTGATGATATGGGAGACAACCATGTTAGTACTTCTGTGGATACACCTATGCGCAAAGACGCATTTGATTTAACAGACGATCAAAAGGTTGCAGCTATTACCAAGCACTTTACAGCCATTATGGAAACCTTGGGTTTAGACTTAACGGATGATAGTTTAAAAGGCACACCAAAACGTGTGGCAAAAATGTATGTGAAAGAAATTTTCAGCGGACTTAATCCTGAAAATATGCCGCATATGGCTATGTTTGAAAACAAGTATAAGTACAACGAAATGTTGGTTGAAAAAAACATTTCATTTTATAGTAATTGCGAACACCATTTTGTGCCAATCATTGGAAAGGCCCATGTAGCTTACATTAGCAACGGTACTGTTGTAGGATTGAGCAAATTAAATAGATTGGTTCAATATTTTGCCAAGCGTCCGCAAGTGCAAGAAAGACTTACCATGCAAATTGGTAAAGAATTACAAAAAACACTGGGTACCCAAGATGTGGCTGTTGTAATTGATGCAAAACATTTATGTGTTGCCAGCCGCGGTGTAGAAGACGATACATCCTCAACTGTTACTGCTTTTTATGGTGGGAAATTCAAGGAAGACAAATCTCGTAATGAATTCCTCCGCTACTTAGAAATTAAAACTGAATTTTAAGTACTTTCGCTGCTCAATCAATTTATATGAGCAAGCACGCATATCTTTTTCCTGGTCAGGGTAGTCAATTTATTGGCATGGGTAAACATTTATATGATACACATGCTAGTGCTAAAGAACTATTTGAACAAGCAAACGAAATTCTTGGATTTAGAATTAGTGATGTGCTTTTTGAAGGAACCGACGAAGCGTTAAAGCAAACCAATATTACACAACCTGCAATTTTTTTACATTCTGTTATAGCCTATCAAACCCTTGAAAACCCTAGCCCCGATTTAGTGGCAGGTCATTCTTTGGGAGAATTCTCTGCACTAGTTGCCAATAAAACTTTACAATTCGAAGACGCTTTGCGTTTAGTAAGTATTCGTGCATCTGCCATGCAAAAGGCTTGCGAATTGGCACCTTCTACCATGGCTGCTGTATTGGCTTTGGCCGATGAAAGCGTTGTTGAAATTTGTGCACAAATTCAAGCAGAAACCGGCGAAGTAGTGGTTGCTGCAAATTATAATTGTCCAGGACAATTGGTTATTAGTGGTTCAATAAAAGGCATTGAAATTGCTTGTGAGCGCATGAAAGCGGCTGGTGCAAAAAGAGCATTGGTATTACCTGTTGGTGGTGCTTTTCATTCGCCATTAATGGATCCTGCCAAAGCAGAATTAGCAGCTGCCATTGAAGCAACACATTTCAGTTCACCTATTTGTCCGGTATATCAAAACGTAGTGGCAGCTGCGGTTACAGATGCTGCTGCTATTAAACAAAATTTAATTGATCAATTAACCAGTGCTGTTAAATGGACACAAAGTGTACAAGCAATGGTTGCTGATGGAGCCACTGAATTTACAGAAGTAGGTCCTGGAAAAGTATTGCAAGGACTCGTTCAAAAAATATTTAGAGAAGCTGTAGTAAATGGAGTTAGCTAATGCTGCAATTGATCCATTCGCCATCGAAATTGGCCTTGTATTTTTTGTAGAAATTAATAGCAGGTTCATTCCATTCTAGTACTTGCCAAACAATGCCTGCTAGGTTTTTTTCTTTGGCTTCAATCATTAATTGATCAAACAATTTTTTTCCTAATTGATTGCCGCGCATTTTTTCGGTTACTAAAATATCTTCTAGGTACATGCGCTGTCCTTTCCAGGTGCTGTATCGAATATAGTATAATGCAAATCCTTCTACATGTCCGTTCACTTCGGCTACAAAGCCCCACCATACTGGGTTTGGGCCAAATCCACTTTCTTCGAAATGTGTTAGTGTAACAGTTACTTCATCGGGTGCTTTTTCGTAAACAGCCAATTCTGTAATTAATTCTAATAGTCTTACGCAGTCTTTTTTTTCGGCCCTTCTAATATTGGTTTCCATAAATATTGCAGTGGTTAAACGCTTAGCGCTTGGTTTAAATCGTTGAGAATATCTGCAATATTTTCAATGCCCACACTCATACGAATAAGTCCGTCGGTGATGCCGTATTTTAGTCTTTCTTCTGGCGTTAAACTAGAATGCGTCATGCTAGCAGGATGAGAAATTAAAGTATCAACTGTACCCAAAGAAACTGCTCGTACGCACATTTGTAATTTGTCTATGAATTTTTTTCCGCCAACCAATCCGGCTTTTAATTCAAAGCTCATTAGAGCTCCTGGGTGACGCATTTGTTTTTGTGCAATAGCATAATCTGGATGTGCACTTAGTCCATTGTAATTTACTTTTTCAATAGCAGTATGTGCATTTAAAAAGTTGGCAACTTCCATGGCATTGCTGCAATGTTTGTCCATACGAATTTCTAGTGTTTTCATTCCTTGGCCCAATAAAAAAGCATCGAAAGGATTACTGTTTCCGCCCATTAATGTATGCCATTTCCAAACTGTGGTGTTCATTTTTTCTAGGTCTTTTCCTAATAAAACTCCACCAATTGCAGTACCGTGCCCGTTTAAAAATTTGGTAGTAGAATGAAAAACAAAATCTGCTCCGTATTTAAATGGTTGTTGTAAATAAGGTGTTGCAAACGTATTGTCTACTGTAAATATGCAATTGTATTTTTTTGCTAGTTCTGATATTCCCGCAAGATCAATACACTGTAATGTAGGATTTGCGGGCGTTTCAACGTGTATGAGTTTTATGCTCGAATCTTTTTTTAATGCATCTTCTACCATATTCAAATCACGCATATCAATAATGGTAGCTTTAATGCCAGACTGCGGAAGTACCGATTTAAATAATTCATTGGTACCACCATACAATGCAAAATGCGATAATATAGTATCGCCCGATTGTAGGTTACTCATAAACATAGTAGTCATGGCGCTCTGGCCACTTGCATGCAGTAATGCTTTTAGTTTTAATGGACTTCCATCTGCATTAAAAATTCCAAAAGATTCTAGTGCTGCAATGGTTTCTTCTGCAGCAGTAAATGTTGGATTTCCCCAACGACTATAGATGCGTGTTTTATCGGGTCCGCTATAGCGTTCCATTCCAGATTCTGCTGTATCAAACGTAAAAGTAGACGTAGCAAATATGGGTGTGATATGAGCAAACTCAGCATTATTATGTCCACTTGTGTGAATGGCTACTGAACTAATGCCTGTTAAAATTGGTTGTTTACTCATAACTTTTTATTTTATTAATATGCCCAAGAAACTAATGTTGCACCCCAAGTAAATCCGCCACCAAATGCTGCTAATACTAATTTATCGCCTTTCTTTAATTGGTTTTCCCAATCCCATAAACAAAGCGGAAGGGTTGCAGCTGTTGTGTTGCCGTATTTCTGAATATTAATCATCACTTTATCTTTGCTCAATCCCATACGGTCTGCGGTTGCATCAATAATGCGCAAATTGGCTTGGTGTGGCACTAACCATGCAATATCGTTGCCAGTTAATTGGTTGCGTTCTAATAATTCTGCACTTACATCTGCCATTCCTTTTACTGCAAATTTAAAAACAGATTTTCCTTCTTGAAATACGTAGTGCTCTCTTGCTGCAACAGTTTCGGCCGTTGCAGGACGAAGTGATCCACCTGCTTTCATGTGTAAAAATTCGCCACCGCTTCCGTCACTTTTTAAAATACTATCGTGTACACCAAATCCATTGGTACTAGGCTCTAATAAAACAGCACCAGCGCCATCGCCAAAAATAATACAAGTGGCACGATCGGTATAATCTACAATTGCACTCATTTTATCTACGCCCACTACTAAAATTTTCTTAAATCTGCCGCTTTCTATGTACATGGCACCAGTTGAAAGGCCGAATAAAAAGCCACTACATGCTGCTGCTAAATCGAATCCCCAAGCATTGGTGGCGCCAATTTTATGACCAATAAGGTTGGCTGTTGCAGGGAAAACCATATCGGGGGTAGAAGTGGCACAGATAATACAATCAATGTCTTTTGGGTCGAGGTTTTTCTTACGTAAAATCTCTTGAATGGCAGGCACAGCCATGTCGGAACTAGCTTTTCCGGGCTCTTTTAATATTCTTCTTTCGGAGATGCCGGTTCTGCTTTTAATCCACTCGTCATTGGTTTCTACCATCTTTTCGAGGTCGGCATTGGTTAGCCTTGTTTCTGGTACATAACCGCCAACCGCGGTAATTGCTGCTGTTATTTTCGTCATAGCTATCTTATATTCTGCCGCAAAGATTAGGAAAGATTTGTTTATACTGCCACAAAACTTGTGGTAGCAACCCGTTTTTAACCTATTTTTGGAGCCGTTATGATAGCATTTGTAAGAGGAAATTTTGCCGTTAAAACTACCACTAGGGTTGTAGTGGATGTAAATGGGGTTGGTTACGACTTGCAAATATCTCTGAATACCTTTTCGGCTATCAGTAACAAGGATAGCGGTTTGTTGTTCACCTATTTGCATATTACCGAAAATGCACACACGCTTTTTGGTTTTGCAGAATTGGCTGAGAAAGAAATTTTTTTGCAATTGATTAGTGTTTCGGGGGTAGGTGCTTCAACAGCTAGAATGATGTTGTCGGGGATGCGTCCAGACGAAATTACCCGTGCAATTGTACAAGGCAACACGCGTCAGTTAGAAAGCATTAAGGGGATTGGAAAAAAATCGGCAGAACGATTAATTGTTGAACTGCGCGATAAATTAGGCAAACAATCTCTTGAAGCGCCTATAATGGTTGGTGGAGTTGCGGTGGTTTCTAAAGATGCAGATGCTGTAAATGCGCTAATTGCTTTGGGGATTGGAAGACCAATGGCCGAGCAAGCCGTTAAAAAAACAATGACTAACGTAACAACAGATACCTCATTAGAGGAAATTATCAAACAAGCACTCAAAAACTTATAGCCTATTTCAGCTATTTCTACTTAAACATTTCTGTTGATTTGAAGTATTTTCTAACTGTTATAGTTATGGTGGCTTTGCTATTTTGCAGTGTATCTGTAATAGCACAGCAGCGCGATTCTTTGCGCTATCCCATTGTAGACAGAAGAGCAGATGCTTTTTCAACGGCTAATAAAAATCCTTTTGCTTTATCTGATACGAGTTTAATTAAGCAAACAATTGAATTTGATCCGGCCACCAAACAATATTTTATTATTGAAAAAATTGGCAACAAATTATATAGAACACCTACTTATTTAACCTACGAAGATTTTTGGCGGATACAATCTAAACAAGCCGAAAAAGATTATTTTAAAAAAAGGGCTGATGCACTAACACTGTTAAATCAAAAAACAAAACGTCCACCAATGAAAGTGGGTCCTAGTTTTTTTGATAGAATTTTTGGTGTGCCCGATAAATTATCTGGCATAGCAAATACTGTTAGTGGTATGGCTAATAGTTTAAGTGGCATGGCCGATAAACCACTAAAAGTAGATATACGCCCTAGTGGAGAAGTGAATGTGAAAGCAGGTTATCAAGGACAAAATATTGAAAATCCAACACTGCCAGAACGTGCTAGAAAAAATGGTGGATTTGATTTTGATATGAATGCCAATTTAGCGGTGAATGCAAGTATTGGTGATAAATTAAAATTCCCACTTAATTACAACACGCTTTCTAATTTAAGTTTCGACAATCAAATTAAATTAGACTACAAAGGCAAGGTTGATGAAGTGATAAAAAGTATTGAAGCAGGAAATATTTCTTACCAATCAAGGGGTTCGCTAATTCCTAGCACGCAAAATTTATTTGGTGTAAAAACACAATTACAATTTGGCAGAGTATTGGTTACGGCAGCTTTGGCTAATCAACGCTCTCAGCGCCAGTCGGTAGGATTGCAAGGTGGTGCTGCTACACAAACTTTTCAAAAACGTTTAGACGATTACGAAGAGAACCGACACTTTTTAATTGCGCAGTATTTTAAAAATAATTATAATAAAACAATGAAAAACTTGCCTGTGGTTAATACACAGGTACAAGTTCAACGTGTAGAAGTTTGGGTAACCAATAGAAATGGTGCCAATACCGATGCGCGTGATATTGTGGGTTTGATGGATTTGGCCGAACCCAAACCTTATAACAATGTGGTAGGTTCTTTAACAAGTAATCCATTGCCTTTTAATGGAGCAAATAATTTGTATAGTTCGATTATCAATAATGCGAGTTTTCGTAATCCATCTATGGTAAATAGTTTGCTAATTGCAAAAGGTTTAAGACCAGTGGATGATTACGAAAAAACATTTGCGCGCAAGCTGAGTGCCAATGAATATTATTTTAATCCACAAGCAGGATTTGTTTCGGTGAATAGTCAGTTACAATCAGATGAAGTATTGGCTGTTGCCTATCAATATACCTATAATGGTAAAGTGTATCAAGTAGGAGAGTTCTCGCAAGATATTGCACTCGATTCTACAAAAGGGGTGCAGAAAGTATTGTTCTTAAAATTATTAAAAGCTACTTCTCAAAGAATTCAATTGCCTCTTTGGGGATTGATGATGAAGAACGTGTATTCATTAGATTTATTTGGTGGCATTCAACGCGAAGATTTTAAATTGAATATATTATACGAAGCACCAAGCGGTGGATTAAAAAGATACTTGCCCGAAAGTGCTCCTGCTGTTGATGGACAACCACTTTTGCGTATTTTAAATTTAGACCGATTAAATAGTAGGAATGATCCGCAACCCGATGGGGTGTTTGATTATGTAGAAGGCTTTACTATTTTACCACAAATGGGCAGGGTAATATTTCCGGTATTGGAACCTTTTGGTAGAGATTTAGACACACTTGCTTTTTCTGGACAGTCATCTGCCATGAAAAAAAAGTATGTGTATTATCAATTGTACGATTCCATTAAAGCAATTGCACAAACCTATGCCAACTTGAATCGATTTATTATGCAAGGGCAAGTGAAAGGGAGTAGTGGGGGCTCTGAAATTTCATTGAATACATTTAATATTCCACCTGGTTCTGTATCGGTAACTGCAGGTGGTCAAATATTACGAGAAGGTGCAGATTATGTAGTGGACTATAGTTTGGGGAATGTAAAAATTCTCAATCAAGCTATTATGAGTGCGAATATTCCGGTTTCTGTTTCTTTTGAAAACAATGCGGGATTTGGTATGCAACAAAGAGGCTTTGCAGCACTTCGATTAGACTATACAGCGAGTAAAAAATTAAGCATAGGAACTTCTGTTGTTCGATTGGGGGAACGTCCATTTTTTACCAAAATGGGTTATGGCGATGACCCCATTAGAAACACGATGTATGGGTTAGATTTCAACTATCGTTCTGAACTTCCTGGGCTAACGCGTTTATTAAATAGGTTGCCAAATTATAGTACCAAAGCAAAATCTTCTATTACTGCTTATGGAGAAGGTGCATTATTAAAACCAGGTCATCCACCACAAATTGGAACGGGTGCACAAGGTTTAATTTATATTGATGATTTTGAAAGTACTAGAACCAGTATTGATTTGCGTTTTCCTTTTGTTTCATGGGCTTTGGCGTCTACGCCACAAGGAAATCCAAAGTTTCCGGAAGCCAATTTAAATGACTCAATAGATTACAATTTTAATCGTGCAAAATTGGCTTGGTATAATATTGAGCCAAACATGCAGGATAAAAATAGTGCGAGTAATCCTTTGCGTAGAAATGTAATAGAACTAAGTGATCCTAGGGTTCGGCAAGTGTATACCAGCGAATTATTTCCGCAAAGAACTACCAATATTACCGACGTTCAAACTTCTACTTTTGACCTTGCTTTTTATCCTACTGAAAAAGGCCCTTACAATTTTGAATCACGCAAAACAGAGTTAGACGGCAATGGTAATTTAACCAAACCAACAAGTAGGTGGGGTGGCATTATGCGTTCGATAGATCAAACAGATTTTGAAACGGGTAATATTGAATTTGTTGAATTTTGGATTCAAAATCCTTTCATAAAAAATCCATCGAGCAAGGGCGGAAAAATGTTTTTGAATTTTGGTAATGTAAGTGAAGATATTTTAAAAGATGGCAAACGCTTTTATGAAAATGGCATGAATACGCCAACCATTAATGCGGCTGTTGATAGTAGTAATACTTGGGGAAAAACGCCAGTAAATCCTATTCAAATTACACAAGCATTCAGTAATGACCCGAACGATAGAACCTTTCAAGACGTTGGCTTTGATGGATTAGACGATGCTGCAGAAAGGCGTAAAAAAGGGTATGTATTAAATAAATTGGCAGCTAATTTTGGAACTAGTTCACTTGCCTATCAAAATGCATTAGCCGATCCATCAAACGATAACTATAAATGGTATCGTGATCCTAGCTTTGATGCAATTGGTACGGGTATTTTAGGGCGTTATAAAAACATTAATAATCCTCAAGGGAATTCTCCTTTGGCAAATACAACCGGACAGTTTACGCCAGCAGCAACACTCTATCCAGACAATGAAGATTTAAATAGAGACAATACTTTAAATGAAACGGAAGCCTATTACGAATACCAAGTAGACCTTAAACCTGGAATGGATGTTGGCGTAACAAAATACATTACCGATAAGCGACGTATTTCTGTGAATTGCGCAGATGGTATAGTTCGATCGGAAGATTGGTTTTTATTTCGAATTCCAATTAAAGATTATTCTAGAAAAGTTGGGGGCATTCCTGATTTTAAATCGATTCGATTTATGCGGATGTATTTGTCGGAATTTGAAGACTCTGTAGTCATGCGTTTTGGCCGTTTAGACCTTGTGCGTAATCAATGGAGACAGTTTACTTACAATCTTGATACAACGGGCAGTTACACCCCTTTAAATACTACTAACGGCACTTATTTTAATACGCTTGCTGTTAACCTCGAAGAAAATAGTAGTCGTCAACCGGTTAACTATTTAATTCCTCCAGGCATTGAGCGCGTACAACAATTAAGTAATAACGGCGTAAACCTTTTGCAAAACGAACAGAGTATGAGTTTGCAGGTGCGCAATTTATATACTGGTGATTCAAGAGCAGTGTTTAAATCAATGAATTTAGACATGCGCCAATATGGAAAATTGTCGATGTTTATTCACGCGGAATCATTGGCCGGACAACGTCAATTAAAAGACAAAGAAATTAATGCGGTGATTAGAATCGGGCAAGATTTTTTAAACAATTATTACGAAATAAAAATCCCATTACATATCACTGCACCTGGCACTTATGCAAAAGGTCAAGAAGATAAAGTTTGGCCAACAGACAATAATTTAGATTTTAGTTTGCGTGAATTGATT
Organism: Sediminibacterium sp.; assembly: GCA_037132335.1. Classification (GTDB taxonomy): domain Bacteria; phylum Bacteroidota; class Bacteroidia; order Chitinophagales; family Chitinophagaceae; genus Sediminibacterium. The sequence continues at coordinate 33,632 of JBAXPJ010000015.1, forward strand.
GATTTGAAATTAAGACGCAATGGAACTATGGCTGCAATGGGAAGTATATATCGTGAGCGGATTGGCGATAAAACCTATTCCATTATGGGAAATCCAAATTTAGGAGAAGTGCGTGGATTATTAATGGGTATTGAAAATCCTTATTCATTGGATGGACCAATAGTAAATACCGAAGTTTGGATTAACGAATTAAGGCTTTCTGAACTGGATGAAAATGGCGGATGGGCCGCACTAGGAAGGGTAGACATAACTCTTGCAGATTTGGGTACCGTTTCGGTGTCTGCAAATACCCATACACAAGGGTTTGGTAGTATTGAACAACGCGTAAACGAAAGGGCGCGAGATAATTTAGTACAGCTTGATGCTGCTGCAAATATTAATGCAGGAAAATTATTTCCACAAAAAATAAAATTAAGTTTACCTGTTTATGCAAGTATTAGTCAAACAGTTCGTATGCCGCAATACGATCCATTTGATAAGGATATTAAGTACCAAGAAAAACTTACTGCATCGCCAAGTAAAAAAGATTCTATTCGCACGGCAGCGGTAGATGAAACAACTATTAAAACACTCAATTTTACCAATGTACGCGTGGCGCCTAGTGGCACTAAAACGGGGTTGTTAAAGTTGAGTAATTTAGACTTTAGTTATTCGTTTACACAAACAGAACAAACCACGCCAGTAATTCTTGAAAATAAAATTACTAGGCATCGCGGCGGTTTTGGTTATACTTATATGGGTCAGGGCAAATACATAGAGCCACTAAAAAAACTCATTAAATCTAAAACTGCTTGGCTGAGTTGGTTGAAGGATTTCAATTTTAATTTGCATCCTTCCATGCTTAGTTTTAGAGCAGATGTAAATAGACAGTTTGGCGAATTTGTTCCAAGAATTGTAAATACGTATGATAGTAAAGTAGAACGCGTTGATACTACTTACGACAAATATTTTACCTACGATCGTATCTATAATATGCAATGGGATTTAACCCGAAAATTGAATTTAAATTTCTCTGCCACCAATAATGCTCGTGTAGATGAACCGAATGGCAGGATTGACAATAAAATTAAAAAAGACAGTGTATTTAATAATTTTATAACGGGTGGTAGAAACACTTTGTACCAACAACGTGCAACCCTTAACTATGATATACCACTAAGCAAATTGCCAATCACCGACTGGATTACGGCTAGGTTTAGTTATGCTACTACGTATAATTGGATAGGCGCAAGTAGGGTGGCGTTAGAGCTTGGTAATACTATTGAAAACTCACAAGAGAACAATATTAATACCCAATTTAATTTTGCTAATTTATATTCGAAATCTAAGCTACTTAGGTCATTAGATAATGTTTCTATGCAAAGAAATAATACCAAAGCGGCACCATCTAATAACGTGTTGGGTTTTGTTATTCCTAGCAAAGAAGAGGCGTTGAAAAATTTAACAGGAAAGCTACGCGTAGCTGCCTTGCAAAAATGGCGTCAACAAAAAAGAGACCAACGTATTGCCTTGCGTTTAGCCAAAGCCAATCAGCCAGCGGATTTAAATGGTTGGGAAAAATCGCTAGGTAAATTATTAACGATGGTTCGTACTATTCAAATTAATTATAGTGCCCATTATAGAAGTAGGGTGCCAGGTTTTATGGATAGTACACAAGCTATTGGTCAAAACTGGAATAGTATGCAACCGGGTTTAGATTATGTATTAGGAAAACAACCCGATACTAGTTGGCTAAATAAAAAAGCTGCCCAAGGTTTGTTATCGCGCGATAGCACATTCAATTATTTATATCGTCAAAACTACGAACAGCGTTTTGCAATAACAGCACAATTAGAACCCATTAGAGAATGGATGATTGATGTGAATTTAGAAAAATCATTTACCAAAGAATATTCAGAATTGTTTAAAGATACTTTAGGGTTTGGTAGGGCAGAACACTTGAATCCATTGGCTTCTGGCGGTTTTAGCGTTTCTTATATTGCTTTTAATACTTTGTTTGGAACACAAAATCCGAATGAGGTTTCTAATACCTTCAAAACATTTGAAGCGAATCGATTAATTATTTCAAATAGGGTAGCTACAGAAAATCCTTATTGGCAGACTTTAGCACCAGGTCAAAAATATTCTGCAGATGGTTTTGCAAAAGGATATGGCCGTTATTCGCAAGACGTATTGGTACCTGCATTTATTGCAGCATATACAGGATCGGATCCTACAAAAGTGGGCTTAATTAAGCAGTCTAATGCCAATGTTTCGTCTAATCCATTTAGTGGTATTTTGCCAAGACCCAATTGGCGGATGACTTACACAGGGTTAACAAAAATTCCATCTCTAGCGAATATATTTAGTGGCATAACCATTACCCATGGATACAATGGGACACTAAGTATGAATAGTTATACGAGTGCATTATTGTATCGTGATCCATTCCGATTGGGAGCGCCCTCTTTTATAGATACGGTGAGTGGTAATTATATTCCATATTTCTTGGTGCCCAATATTACCATGCAAGAACAATTTGTGCCGTTGATTGGAGTAGATATTACAACCAATAATAAACTCAATATTAAATTTGAGTATAAAAAATCTAGAACCCTTAGCATGAGTTTAATTGACTATCAATTGAGCGAGTCTAGAAGCACCGAGTGGACTTTTGGCGGAAGCTGGCGCAAACGTGGTGTTAATTTGCCATTTAAATTACCTGGCATGAAGGGTAAGAAATTAACTAACGACCTCAATTTAAAATTAGACCTTTCATTTAGAGATGTAGCCATGAGCAATAGTAGACTAGACCAAAGCAATGCCTATGGCACAGGCGGTCAAAAAGAAGTAGTGATTCAACCAGCAGTTGATTATGTAATTAATAATCGGATTAACGTTAAATTCTTCTTCGACCAACGCAAAGTAATTCCTTACATTTCTACCTCTGCTCCAATTACCAATACTAGAGCGGGTGTAAATGTTAGAATATCTTTGGCACAATAATTATTTAGTTATTGCGAAAAGTCCATTTGATCATTTCTTTCCAAGTTGCTTTTTTGCCGTACATTAAAATACCTATTCGATAAATTTTTGCAGCAACCCAGGTAGTGCCTAAAAAGCCCAAGATTAAAAATACCATACTTAATACCAATTGTAAATAACTAACGCCTTCAGGAACGCCATGAGCAACTCTGGCCATCATTACAATAGGTGAGGTTAATGGGAATAAACTTCCAAAAATTGCTAGTGAACTATTGGGGTCGTTGACAGCTTTCATCATAATAACCATTCCAAAAACAATGGGCATGGTAATAGGCAATAATAAACTCTGTGCGTCTTGTGGGTCTTCGTTTACAGCACTTCCAACGGCTGCAAAAAGAGAAGAGTATAATAAGTAACCACCAATAAAATAAAAGATAAAACAGCCAATAATTAAAGGGAAATTGATGGTATTTAATCCTTCCATTAATCCGGTTAAAGCACCACTATTTTTCATTGCTTCGGCTGCTTGCATACCTGCAGGTTGCATTGGCTGACCATGCAAATGGCCTACTAAATCTGGAAATAGCAGGGCAATGCCAAACTGAACCCCAAACACCAACACCATCCATATAATAAACTGTACCAATCCTACTGTACCAATGCCGGTGATTTTACCCATCATTAGTTGAAAAGGTTTTACGCTACTAATAATTACTTCTGCAATTCGATTTACTTTTTCTTCCATTACCCCACGCATTACCATCGTGCCATAAATAAATAGAATAATATAAATCATAAAACCCGAAATCATTCCAACAGCATAACTAACACCCACTTTGGTTTCATTTTCTGTTTTGCCATTGGCGCTTGTAAAATTGATGGTCTCTTTCTCTTGTTGCAAACTATCTAATTGCGACTTTGAAATATTTAATCCCATCAATCTTTTTTCTTCGAGTGCTTTGTTAATGCGCGATTGAATTTTGTCTCTGGTCATGATGCCCATTGCCTTGTTTGAACGAAATTGCAAAGTGTCTTTGCCTTCTATTACATAAGTTGCTGGTACAAATAAATAGGCGTCGTATTTATCTGTTGCTAAATCTTTTTGTAATTCAGTTAGGGGTGTATGCACAAATTCAAAAACAATTTCATTGTCATTATTAAACAGTTTGCCATTAAAAATATTGGCATTATCGGCAACTGCAATTTTATAATTATCCGTTGTTTTTACAGAAAAATAAATCATCATTCCGTAGAAAACGAATATGATTAATGGAAGACCAATGGTAGTTAATAAGAAAGTCTTTTTTTGAACCCTTGATAGAAATTCTCTTTTTGCAATTAATAATATCTTATTCATAAATTGGCATTAAAATTAGTTAGGCGTTAATTGTTTGAAATGCCCTGGTAGTGGACTTTGTGCCTTCTACAAGGTGAATAAAAATTTCATTGAGCGATGGTAGTATTTCGTTGAATGATTCGATGTTTATATTTTGCTGTAAGAAAAATGCTAACACATCGTTACTGCTTGAGCCTTGGTTAATTTTTACCGTTAATTGTTTTTCTTTTTGTTCTACTAATTCAAATGAACTACTAACTAAATTTTGAGGTATTTCTGCTAGTTGAATACGAAACTTATTTTCTTTGAATTGTTGTTTCACATTGGCCACAGTTCCGTCTAATATTTTTTGTCCTAAATTGATTAGCACAATATGATCACAAATTTCTTCTACTTGTTCCATTCTATGGGTACTAAAAATAACCGTACAACCTCTTTGCGCTAAGCCATGAATTTCGTCTTTAATTAAATTGGCATTTACAGGATCTAATCCGCTAAAGGGTTCGTCTAAAATAATTAGTTTGGGCTCGTGCAATACCGTAATTACAAATTGCAGTTTTTGGCTCATACCTTTACTGAGGTCTTCTACTTTTTTATTCCACCAAGATTCCATTTCTAGTCTTTTGAACCAAAATTTTATCTTTTCCATTGCATCTGACTTGCTCAGTCCTTTTAACTGCGCCAAATACAAAGCTTGTTCCCCAATTTTCATTTTTTTATACAAGCCACGTTCTTCGGGCATGTAGCCAATTTTTAAAATATCATTGAGCGGGTCAAATACTTTTCCGTCTAAATTTATTACGCCACTGTCAGGATAAAAAATACCTGTAATCATTCGCAGTAGCGTTGTTTTGCCTGCACCATTCGGCCCTAACAATCCAAATATGCTGCCTTTTTCAATTGAAAAACTAATATCATCTACGGCTTTTTGTGTAGCGTAATATTTTTTTAAGTTCTGTAGTTCTAAGATTTTCTCCATAACAAAAAGGTTGTTTGCAAAAATACTGAATCGATTTGGCCAATTGATTTATTTAGGATAAAACGCCTATTTCAACTGACAATAGGCATATTAATTCTATAGAAATTAATTAAAACACTAATTTTGTTTTTTACCTAACCCCCCACAATATGCCATATTCTTCTAAGAGAGTGTTATTTATTGCGTTATTTAGTAGCGTATTATTACTCAGTAGCTGGGGCTTTTTGGTGCATAAAACAGTTAACCAATTAGCTATTTACGAACTGCCTGTTGGTATGAAACCTTTCTTCTACAACAATCGTGAGTACTTAGTTTATAATGCTGTAAGGCCAGATATTAGAAGAAGCAAAGACCGATTAGAAGCCGAAAAGCATTTTATTGATTTAGAAAAGTTTGAGCACAATGGGGTGCATGAAATGCCTTTAGACTGGAATAATGCGGTAAAAAAATATACTAGTGATAGCTTACTTAAGTATGGGTATGTGCCTTATCATGTTATTTACATGAAAGGAAAATTAACAGAGGCATTTAAAAGCCAAAACAAGGATAGTATTTTGTTTTATGCGGCTGATATTGGACACTATATTGCTGACGCCAATGTGCCATTGCATTCCACAATTAATTATGATGGACAATTAACCAATCAAAAAGGCTTGCATAGTTTGTGGGAGTCAATGATTCCAGAAATAGAAATTGCTAACTACACACTTTATTCTACACATACTGCAAAGTACTTGACTAATCCAGAAAAGACAATTTGGTCCGCGGTAAGAAACGCTGCAGCATTGCTTCCTGAGGTATTTGCAGCAGAGAAAAAAGTTAGTATACAATTTACCGAAGCACAAAAATTTAGAATACAAATTAGAAATGGGAAAGAGAGTAAATCATATACTAGTGATTTTGCAAAAGCGTATGCAGCAGCTTTAAAGAATACAATCAACGACCAATTATTGCATAGCGCAGATATGATTGCAGACTTTTATTATACAGCGTGGGTAGATGCGGGTAAACCGAACTTACAAACACTTAATCCAAACTGGTCTAGTAAAGAAAAATTGGATTTAAAAGAATCGCAAAAAAATTACAAAAGCAATCAACTAATTCAACAAAAAATGTTGTTGTCTAAGATTACGGAAGTTAAAGAAGAAAACTAATGGCTTACTAAAGCTGTTTGTTTGGCTACTCTTTCTCCATCCATTGCAGCACTAACAATTCCTCCTGCATAACCAGCACCTTCGCCACATGGGTAAAGATTTTTAATTTGTGGATGGGCCAAACTAATAGGGTCTCTTGGAATGCGAACCGGAGAAGAAGTTCTACTTTCTGTAGCTACTACCACGGCGTCATTGGTTAAATAGCCATGCATTTTTTTACCAAATAATTTAAATCCTTCTTGCAAACGATTGTTTATAAAAGCAGGTAAAATACTAGAAAGATTGGTTGATAGAATGCCCGGCAGGTAACTGTTTGCGGGTAAATCGGCCGATAATTTATTTTGTACAAAATCTGCCATTCTTTGCGCAGGAGCAACCAAATTTCCTCCGCCAGCAATAAAACTTGCTTGTTCTATGGCTGCTTGAAATTGCATGAGAAGCAATGGATTTTGCTCGGTATTTGTATTTGAAGTTTGCCCTGTTATTTTTTGTTGCTGTTTAAAATAATTGGCGGCATCTGCCATATCTACTTGCACGACCATGCCACTATTTGCATAAGGATTATTGCGTTTGCTAGGACTCCATCCATTCACAACAATCTCTCCAGGATTAGTAGCAGCAGGTGCAATAATGCCACCCGGACACATACAAAAACTAAACACGCCTCTGTTGTTTACTTGTTCTACTAATCCATAACTAGCAGGTGGTAATTGTGCATCACGCACCGAGCAATGGTATTGAATATTGTCTATTAATGATTGCGGGTGTTCTATACGAACCCCAAGGGCAAAGGGTTTGGGCTCAATCAATATTTTTTTCTGGTGTAATAACTCAAATACATCGCGTGCAGAATGACCCGTTGCAAGTATTACTGCATCTGCCGTAAAACGATTGCCATCAGCAGTTTCTACTGCTTTAATGGTATCATTTTCAATGATAAAATTGCTGAGTTTTTTCTCGAATAAAAATACCCCGCCACTTGCTAAAATTTGTTCTCGAATTGCAGTAATAATTAAAGGCAATTTATTGGTGCCAATATGTGGATGCGCTTCGTATAATATTTTTTCTTCTGCGCCAAACTGGTAGAGGATATTAAGTATTCGATTGATATCGCCCCGTTTTGAGCTGCGTGTATACAGCTTTCCATCGCTATAAGTTCCTGCGCCGCCTTCTCCAAAACAGTAATTACTTTCGGGGTTTACAATGCCTTCTTTGTTAAGTGCAGCAAGGTCTCTGCGACGAGCTCGTACATCTTTACCACGTTCTAAAATAATGGGTTGAATACCTAGTTCAATTAATTGTAAAGCGGCAAATAGTCCAGCAGGTCCAGCACCAATAATTAGTACTTTTTTTGCTGCATCTTGCACTTGACCAAAATGAATTTTTTGAACAGGTCTTTGTGCGAAAGGCTCGTTTACAAAAGCTTGTAGGGTAATATTAATCCAAACCTGTTTGCTATTTCTAGCATCAATGGATTGTTTGGCACGATAAAAGCCCGAAATGCTTGCTACAGGCTGAGCAAGTGATTGCGCTAAATAAGTTAATATAACAGAATCGTCTGCTGCCTCAGAAGGCTTTAGCTTGAGGGTAATTTCTTTTTGCATGCTTGTTAGGTATTTATCCTAAAAAATGGCTAGTAATTAGTTCGAATTAAAAAGGTAAATCGTCGGATGCATCCATTGCTGGCGGCATGTCGTTATAATTAACTTGATCGCTAGAAGGTGCGTCCTGAGAGATTTTCACGGTTTCCATTCTCCAAGCATCTAAATTGGTTATATAGTTCTCTTTGCCATCTTTCATCCACTTTGTTCCTTTAATATTAAACTGCACTTTTACTTCATCGCCTATATTAAAACGGTCAACCATGGCTGTTTTATCTTGAACGCACTGAAACTTAGCGTAGTTGGTAATGGTGCGACCATTGATATCTTCTGTTTTTTCAATGACAAATTCACGTGTTTTAAAAGTTTCTGTTCTTTGAACGATATCAAATCGAGCAATTAGTTTTCCTGTTATTTCGTACGACATAGTGGTGGTTTTTAAAAGGTAAAACTACTACTTAAATAGACTAAAAATTTACAAATTCGTAAATCTAAAATTCTTACCTTCCAAAAAATAACGGGGTTCATGATTTTTTATACGCGCAGCTGTTTTATAATTGCCTTTATCTTTTTAGTGTCTTGCCATCCTTTGCCGCAAACAGCTGTGGTGGAATACAAAGACTATCAAATAACAAAGGAAGCGCCTGTTGATTCTGCTTTTATACGGTTCCTAGCACCTTATGGATCAGTAATGAAAACATCAATGGGCAAAGTAATTGGGTTTTCTACCGAAGGACTATCTTTAAAACAACCAGAGTCAACCATTGGAAATTTTATGGCCGATGCTATGAAACAACAAGCCGAAAAGCATTTTAATCAAAAAGTAGCTGCTGCTTTTGTTAACTATGGCGGTGTTAGATCTAATATTTCAAAAGGGAAATTGACTGTTGGGATGATTTTTGAATTAATGCCTTTTGATAATTTAATTGTACTACAAAAATTAAGTGGCAAGGTTTTAATGCAATTATTAGATAAAATTGCTGTTGATGGCGGATGGCCTATGGCAGGTATTACCATGGAAATTAAAGACAAAAAAGCAACGAATGTATTGGTAAATGGCCAAGCTTTAAATACTTCAAACATATATATAGTAGCTAATTCCGATTATGTAGCAAATGGAGGCAGTGATTGTGCCATGCTAAAAGGAATTGCACAAATGAATAAAGGAATTTTATTAAGGGATGCACTAGTTGATTATGTAAGCTGGTTAACGGCCAATGGTAAATCAATTGATGCAAAAATTGAAAACAGAACCACTAATGTCAATTAATAGAAGAAAGTTTATAAAACATACTGCTGTAGCGGGCTCTGCGCTGCTTGCTTCAACGCTTATAAAAGAAGAAGCACATGCCGAAGCTGCAAACAATAAGCTAACCATTTTGCATACAAACGATGTGCATAGCAGGTTAGAGCCTTTTCCGATGGATGGTAGCAGAAACCAAGGAATGGGTGGTGTTGCGGCAAGGGCAGCCTTAATAGCGTCGATTAGAAAAGAAACAGAACATGTTTTATTGTTAGATGCTGGCGATATATTTCAAGGCACGCCGTATTTTAATATGTACCAAGGAGAACCAGAAATGAAAGCCATGACCATGATGGGTTATGATGCTGCCACAATGGGCAACCACGATTTTGATGGAGGAATTGAAAATTTTGCCACACAATTACAACACGCAAGCTTTCCAATTTTAATTTGTAATTACGATTTTTCGAATACGCCATTAGAAAACAAAACTGCTCCTTACAAAATATTTCAAAAAGGGAAAATTAAAATAGGTATATTGGGTTTGGGAATAGAATTAGAAGGGTTGGTTCCTCAAAATTTATACGGAAAAACAATTTATCAAGACCCTATTTTAGCAGCTAATAAAACAGCTGCCATTCTAAAAAAACAGGGTTGCGATTTGATAATTTGTTTGTCTCATTTAGGGGATAAATATGATGATGGTAAAATAAGTGACGAAATTTTGGCAAAAGAGACAGAAAATATCGATTTAATTTTGGGCGGACACACCCACCGTTTCTTCGAAATTCCAAGAAAATACACCAATAAAATGCAAAATGAAGTGCTTGTAAATCAGGTTGGATGGGCTGGAATTCAACTAGGACGCATTGATTACGATTTTTCGTTATATGGTGCCGGGAAAGGGGTAAAATCTAAATCAATTTTAATAAGAAATAAATAACTGAAATAAAAAATTTTTTTTTCAACATAAAGTGTACATATTGCACTCCCCTTAATAATTTCTTAACATCTGTCTATTGTGGAAAACATTGACATCTTGTTAAAAAGAATATTGTAGAACTAGAATATTGTAACCCGCTATAAATTATTTTTTTTGTATGTCTAAGAACGCTGAACTGATCTGGAGCAATTGCTTGAAAATTATCAAAGACATTGTGGAGTGGCAACACTACAAAACCTGGTTCGAGCCAATCACTCCGGTTGAGCTGAAAGGGAATGTTTTGATGATTCAGGTACCTAGTCAGTTTTTCTATGAATATTTAGAAGAGCATTATGTAAACTTATTAGCAAAAACTTTAAAGCGCGAATTAGGCAAAGAGGCACGTTTAGAATATAGAATTATGGTTGATAGCGGAAACACCAATGGACGTAGCGGGTCTATGGATATTCCAGCAAGCAACATGAAAACATACAATAACAACGAAATGAATTTTCCGTTGGTTATTGACAATCCTGTTAAAAATCCATTTGTCATTCCTGGTTTAAAGAAAATGCAAATTGATCCGCAGTTAAACCACATGTATACTTTTGATTCTTTTATAGAAGGCGATTGTAACAGGGTAGCACGCAGAGCTGGTAAAACAGTTGCAGACAAACCAGGTGGAAATTCTTTTAATCCTTTGGTAATATATGGTGGTGTTGGATTAGGTAAAACACATTTGGCACAATCAATAGGTAATGATGTTAAGCGTATGCATCCTAGTAAGGTTGTATTATATGTGAGCAGTGAAAAATTCATTAACCAATTTCAAGATCATAGCAGAAATAACGCCATCAACGATTTCATCCATTTTTATCAATTGATAGATGTGTTGATTATTGATGATGTTCAATTCTTTAGCAGGGCCGAAAAAAGCCAAGATGCATTTTTTGCCATCTTCAATCATTTACACCAAAGCGGCAAGCAATTAGTACTTACATCAGATAAGCCGCCAAAAGATTTAGACGGCATGCAGGAGCGCTTATTAAGCCGTTTTAGATGGGGTTTAAGCGCCGATCTTCAAATACCTGACTACGAAACTCGAATAGAGATTTTAGAAAAGAAAATGAAGAACGATGGCTTAGATATGCCAAAAGAAGTAGTAAAGTATGTGGCTTACAATATTAATACCAATGTTCGTGAATTAGAAGGTGCTTTAATTTCATTATTAGCACAGTCTTCTTTAAATAAAAAAGAAATTGACGTTGAACTAGCCAAAAAAGTATTACGCAATTTTGTAAAAACCAGCAGCAAAGAAATTACCATCGATGCAATTCAAAAAATGGTTTGCGAATACTTCGATGTTCCTTACGACAGATTGTTACACAAAACAAGAAAAAGAGAAATTGTACAAGCGCGTCAAATTACCATGTATTTGGCAAAAGCATTTACCAAGAATTCTTTGAAAACAATTGGAGAACATTTTGGCGGACGCGATCATACCACTGTAATACACTCTTGCCAGACCGTAAAAGATTTAATGGATACAGATTCTATATTCCGTGAGAACGTGATGGAATTGACCCAAAAAGTGCAATTAGCGGCAATGTAAGCGTTAAGCAATAATAAATTGGAAGATCCCGAACAGTTAAATACTGATTCGGGATTTTTATTTTAATATTTCTTTCATCCTTTTTTGGCAATTAGCGAACAGGAGCCTATTTTTGCAGCCCTCTCTGAAAAGAGCAAGGACGGTGAGGTGGATGAGCGGCTGAAATCAGTAGTTTGCTAAACTGCCGTAC
>JBAXPJ010000016.1:0-45144 GCA_037132335.1 Sediminibacterium sp.
GTGTAAATAATAGTAATAAACACTATTGAATTAAATATAGTAGGATAGATATTGATTCATCTCGACATTGTTACAAATAGAAAGACCCCTGTAGAAACAGGGGTCGTCTTCGATTGCTTGCCATATAAGAAAAGTCTTTATTCTAATTTTTTGAACTGTGTCTTTAACTTTTAAAGCTTTTATATTGTGATTTGCTCCGTTGTTATTAACACTGTAAAGATAGGGGGATTATCTTTAAATCATAGTAACTATTTTAATAATTTAACATATTTATTTTATTATTATTTAAAAAGTAGAAAAAATTATAAAATTAAAACATATTTAAAAAATATAAATATAAAATTCAGAAAGACTTAATAATCATAAAGTATTGGAAATCAATTAATTAATTTAAAATAGGCCTTTAATGCATTTTCTAAACAATCCATTGCACTATTTATATCATTTAAATTTAATACGTATGCTAGGCGTACTTCTTTTTTTCCTAAGCCCGGTGTACCGTAAAATCCAGTTGCTGGAGCAAGCATTACTGTAGCGCCTTCATAACTGTAAGATTCTAGTAGCCATTGGCAAAAAACATCGGCATCGTCAATTGGTAATTTGGCCATTGCATAAAAAGCACCTCCAGGATTTGGACAAAATACGCCGTCCATTGCATTGAGTCTTTTTACTATTAAGTCTCTACGAGATTTATATTCGGCTTTGGTAGTATCAAAATAATTGGCTGGTAAATCAATGGCGGCTTCTCCAGCTATTTGCGCAAAACTTGGGGGACTAAGTCTGGCTTGTGCAAATTTCATTACTGCATCTAGTACTTTTTGATTCTTGCAAACAAATGCGCCAATTCTTCCGCCGCATGCGCTATATCGTTTGCTGATGGTGTCCATGATAATTACATGGTCGTCAATACCAGTAAGGTGCATAGCACTAGTTTGTGTTCCTTCGTAACAAAATTCACGATAGGCTTCGTCTGAAAATAAATAGAGATTGTGTTTTAGCACAATTTCTTTCAATTGTTCCATTTCTTCTTTGCTGTACAAATAACCCGTTGGATTATTAGGATTGCAAATAACAATTGCTTTTGTACGAGGCGTGATTTTGGCTTCAAAATCTGCAATTGGTGGAAGTGCAAACCCTGTTTCAATAGTAGAAGTTATAGGAACCACTGTTACACCTGCCGCAACCGCAAACCCATTGTAGTTGGCATAAAATGGTTCAGGAATAATTACTTCATCTCCTGCATCTAAGCAAGCTAAAAAGCCAAACTGAATAGCTTCGCTACCACCAGTAGTAATAATAATTTGTTGGTGGTTTACATGTATGCCTACTGATGCATAGTAATTAACTAGCTTTCGTCGATACGATTCATTTCCCGCACTATGGCTGTATTCTAGCACTTTAAAATCACTATTTCGTACAGCATCCAACACCATTTTTGGCGTTTCAATATCGGGTTGACCAATATTTAAATGGTATACTTTGGTGCCCCTAGCTTTTGCGGCTTCTGCATAAGGTACCAGTTTTCTGATTGGGGAGGCAGGCATTTCTTGGCCTCGTTGACTTATCGTTAGCATTTTACAAAGATAGTATTGCCTAGCAGGTAATAAAAAGAAAATGGATGAATAAATAAATACACTTATTTACCTTATCAACAAAAAAGAGGTTGTTTCTACTAAAAGAAACAACCTCTTGAAATATCTTGATTTGATTGAATTTATTTTGGAGGAGTTGCCGCTGGTTTTTCGGGAAGTACTTCACCTTCAATGGTTAATACATAGGGTTGAGTAGAATTAGCGAATTTTACATTCACATTTTTCTTGAAAACACCTTCTGTAGCTGCGTTATAAGTTACTTTAATAGTTCCTGCCTGACCTTTTGATACAGGTGTTTTAGGGTATTCTGGCGTAGTACAACCACACTCAGCATTTGCAAACTCAATTACCACTGGTTTTTCAGAAACATTCTTAAAATTAAATACAAAAGTTACAGGTACGCCCTTTTTAACTTTTCCAAATTGGTGGTTTTGAGAAGGAAATTGAACATCAGCTGTAGGAGCTTGCGCAAAACAGTATTGTGCTACAAAAAGAGCAGAAATAAATAATAATTTTTTCATGGTTTATTTGTTTTGACTTTTTTGAGTAGTGCTTGGAGTGGTTGTTGTAGCAGGAGTTGCAGGAGCTGCTTCTTGAATGCCTTCTCCGTTAAAGGTTAATTTTTTAGTAAGTCCGCCAGAAAAGTTCACATCTACATACCTAGTGAAAGTGCCAACAGCACTGCCGTTGAAGCGGATGGTCATTTTTACAGATTGGTTAGGTCCAAATTTTTCGTTGGGAACAAAACTAGGAGTAGTGCATCCACAACCTGGTTGTGCAGAAAGAATGGTTAAAGTATCTTTGCCTATGTTCTTCATTTCTACTACATATTCTACAGGCTTGCCGAAACTAATTTTTCCAAAATCATAGGCTGCATTTTTAATATCCAATTGGGTATTAACATCTTTTACAGTAGGAGTTAAACTTGTTTGACTAAATACATTTAGTACTGCAAAACAGGCCAATGATAGTACCAATATTTTTTTCATTTCAAATTATTTGGTTATGAAGATACCAAAACTAATTTTTTCTAAGCATCTGTTTGAGTTTTTTTTAAGACTTTATCGATATTTTAGGTTAAAACACATAAAAAAAGGGTTTTTGTGATATTTTGTTAAAAATAAGTGCTAAACCGATATTGATTTCTGTGAATCAATTCAGTTGGTAGTGTTAATTTTGTTGTATGGATATATCCACTCCTTTAGAACAAACTGCCGACATGCTTTCTTTTGAAGGCTTTCGCAAGGCAGTGCTTGATGATTATCGCTTTGCGGTTATCAGCAGAGAAACTAGCTTATTGGGTAGAAGAGAGGTATTGTCTGGTAAAGCCAAGTTTGGCATTTTTGGTGATGGTAAGGAGGTGGCACAAGTGGCCATGGCTAAATTTTTTCAACCCGGCGATTTTAGGAGTGGCTATTATAGAGACCAAACTTTCATGTTTGCTACCGGACTAGCAAGTGTACAACAATATTTTTCGCAATTATTTGCAGATACCAAAAATGATCCGTTCAGTTTTGGTCGACAAATGAGTTCGCATTTTGCTACACGTTTTGTAGATGATAATGGCAATTGGTTAGACCTTGCAAATAGAAAAAATGTTTCTTCTGATATTGCGCCTACAGCAGGTCAAATGCCAAGAGCGTTAGGATTAGCATTTGCTTCAAAATGTTTTAGACAATCAAAAGAATTACAAAAATTAGATACGCTTAGTCATAACGGAAATGAAATTTGTTTTTGTACCATCGGCGATGCGGCTACAACTGAAGGTCATTTTTGGGAAACCATTAATGCTGCCGGCGTATTGCAAGTTCCTTTAGCCGTCTTTGTTTGGGACGATGGATATGGTATTTCAGTTCCTAAAAATTTTCAAACAACCAAAGGCTCTATATCAGATGCATTAAAGGGTTTTGAAAAAACAGAATTCACCAATGGTATTCATATTTACAAAGTAAAAGCTTGGGATTATGCAGGCATGTGCGAAGTGTTTGAATCTGCTTTGCAACGTGTACGCGAAACCCATGTACCCGTGCTCTTTCATGTAGAAGAAGTAACACAACCGCAAGGTCATTCAACAAGTGGAAGTCACGAGCGTTACAAAAGTCAAGAGCGTTTAAACTGGGAGCGCGATTGGGATTGTTTGAAAAAAATGCGTGAATGGGTGATAGAAAATGCATTGGGTTCTGACGAAGAATTATTACTTATTGAATCGGAAGCCAAAGAGCATGTAAAAGCACAAAAAAATCTTGCCTGGGAAAAATATATTCATCCTATTAAAGAAACGGTTGCGCATACGGCTTCACTCATGCAATCAACCATAGTAAATGATATGGATGTTTACAACCAAATCAGAAAACTATCCGAAGATTTATTGGCCAACAAAGAACCGCTTAATAGAGATATAATGCGCTCATTGGCATTAACACTTGAGTTGGCGCCACAATCGCCATCGGTTAATGAAATAAAAGCTTACTACGATTATTTATTGGCCGAGAACTTACAAAATTATAATAGCCATTTATATAATGAAGGTCCTAAGTCTGCATTAAAAGTGCCCCAAGTAAATCCATTAATTGCTTTTGATGCACCGCTTGTAAATGGCTATGAAATTTTAAATAAATATTTTGACGCACTATTCACCGCAAATCCTACCGTATTTGCTTTTGGCGAAGACGTAGGACATATTGGAGATGTGAACCAAGGTTTTGCAGGTTTACAAGACAAGCACGGTGGAGATAGAATTTTAGATACGGGCATTAGAGAACTAACCATTATAGGACAAGCCATAGGATTGTCTTTGCGCGGATTAAGACCTATTGCCGAAATACAATACCTCGACTATTTATTATACGGATTACAGCCATTAAGTGACGATGTTGCTACTACACATTTTAGAACAAAGGGGCAACAAAGTATTCCATTAATTATTAGAACAAGGGGGCATCGCTTAGAAGGTATTTGGCATAGTGGATCGCCACTAGGTATGATTATTAATGCACTCAGAGGTTTGTATGTATGTGTGCCAAGAAATATGGCGCAAGCAGTTGGAATGTATAATACCTTATTGCAAAGCAATGATCCTGCAGTGGTAATTGAGTGTTTGAATGGCTATCGACTAAAAGAAAAAATGCCGGCCAATTTATTAGATTATACCGTGCCATTGGGTGAGCCAGAAATCATTAGAACAGGCGATGATATTACCATTGTTTCTTACGGTTCTGTTTTACGCATTATTCAAGAAGCGGCAGATCGCTTAGAAAAATTTGGTATTAGTTGTGAGATTGTGGATGTGCAAACACTTTTGCCTTTTGATATTAATCATAGCATTGTTGCCTCATTAAAGAAAACCAATCGCATTGTATTTATTGATGAAGATGTTCCTGGTGGAGCCTCGGCATATATGTATACTCAAGTGATGGAAAAACAAGCAGGCTATCAGTGGTTAGATGTAAATCCTAGAACCATTACAGGAAAAGCCAATCGTACAGGATATGGTAGTGATGGTGATTATTTTAGTAAGCCAAATGCCGAAGAAATAATTTCTGTTATTAGAGAGATGATGCAAGAATAAAAAAAAACACCCACTAACTCTTTTAAAAATTAATGGGTGGAATATAATAATAGTAGTAGTAAGGGACTAACCCATATTATGGAATACTTTATTAACGTCTTCGTCTTGTTCTAAGCGATCAATTAATTTACTAACGTCTTCGGCTTGTTCGTCAGTTACTGGAACCGTAGTTGTAGGAATCCATTCTAACTCGGCACTCAAAGGACTGAGACCTTTATCTTCCATTGCTTTTTGTAAATTTCCAAAATCTGCAAACGCACAACGCAACACTAAAATAGGCAAATCATTTTCGTCGGTGCTTTCTCCTAATTCGTCTAAGCCATGGTCTATTAATTCCAATTCTAATTCGTCCATATCAAGGCCTTCTAGTTTCAATTTAAATACACCCATTTTTTTAAATTGAAAACTAACACTACCACTATTGCCTAAAGCACCATGTCCTTTGTTGAAATGGCTTTTAACATTCGCCACCGTTCTAACATGGTTGTCGGTGGCTGTTTCTACTAGTAAAGCAACACCATGAGGTGCATATCCTTCGTATAGAATTTCTTCGTAGTTACTGGTGTCTTTACCCATGGCACGCTTAATGGCCGCTTCTACACGGTCTTTTGGCATACCTACGCTTTTGGCATTCTGAAAACACCTACGTAGCGCGGGATTGGTGGCAATATCTGGTCCACTTGCTTTAACTGCAATGACAATTTCTTTACCTATTCGGGTAAATTGTTTGGCCATTCTATCCCAGCGGGCAAACATGGTTGCTTTTCTTACTTCAAAAATCCTACCCATAATATTTAATTAAAATGATGATGTTCAAGGATGGTAAAATTAATGTAACTAATTGTAGTGACCAAGTGTAAACAAAAAACGCCCCGTTCAAAATGATATGAACGGGGCGTTTTACTATTATTTAATTACTAGTGTGTTTCAAAATCAGCAGACTTTAGAAAAATATCACTAATCACTTGGGTTTTGCAATTTGCTGTGTTTTCTACCATAAAGGAAGTAAACAACAAGTCCTAATGCCATCCAACCAAAAGCAACTTTTAAAGTTTGTCCATCAAGTGCAAAAATCATTGCTAAGCAAATGACAGCACCTAAAATAGGAACCAATGGTACCAATGGCGTTTTGAATGATCTTTCTAATTCTGGAGATTTTACCCTCAAAATCCAAATACCTGCACTCACCAAAACAAAGGCAAATAAGGTTCCAAAAGACGTTAAATCACCAGCTACACTGCCTGGTACAAATGCTGCAAAAGTTCCTACAAATACAAATAAAATCCAGTTAGACTTATAAGGTGTTCTGAATTTCGGATGTAAATCAGAGAAAACTTTTGGCAATAAGCCGTCATTAGCCATAGAATAAAATACCCTTGACTGACCCATTAACATTACTAAAATTACAGAAGAGAATCCGGCTAAAATAGCAACAGTAACAGCTGTGGCTAACCAACCATATCCTGTCATATAAGTAGAAATAGCATAGGCTACTGAAGCTTCACGTCCTTTTAATGGATCTACGAAATCTTTCCAATTTGCAACGCCAGTTAAAACGTGTCCGAATAGAATATACAAAATGGTACATACTACTAAAGAACCTAAAATACCAATTGGCATATCTCTTTTTGGATTCTTTGCTTCTTGTGCTGCAGTAGATACCGCATCAAAACCAATAAAGGCAAAAAATACAATAGCAGCTCCGCCCAAAACGCCGCCCCATCCGTGTTTGAAGGTACCTGAGTAGTCGGCAATGACTTTTCCGGTAGCGTCAATCAATGGAGGTTGATTAGCAGGAATTAAATAAGGCGTATGATTTTCTGGACGCATAAACTGCCATCCTAGAATAATGAAAATAATTACAATAGCTACTTTAATAAATACAATTATGGCATTTACCATAGCAGATTCTTGTGTTCCTTTAATTAACAAAAGGGTTAATAATAAAAGAATTACAAGTGCAGGTGCGTTCATGATACCATGATGTACTATTCCTGCTGAGTCTGTGAGACTTTCAAAAGGAGAGTGGCTCCATTCATAAGGAATGCCTCCTCCCAGCAGCTTGTTTAAATATTCGCTCCAAGCAATAGAAACAGTAGCTGCTCCTAATGCATATTCCATAATTAATGCCCAACCAATAATCCAGGCAACTGTTTCGCCCATTGTTACATAAGAATACGCGTATGCGCTTCCTGAAATAGGAATCATTGCAGCAAATTCAGCATAACACAATCCTGCAAATGCGCAACCAATGGCTGCAACAATAAATGATAAAGTTACTGCAGGGCCAGCAGCTTGACCTGCTGCAGCGGCTGTTCTTACAAATAATCCAGCGCCTATAATAGCACCAACGCCTAGTGCAATAAGGTTTCCAGCGCCTAGTGTGCGTTTTAAACCTTTTCCACCATCTTCAGACTGGGCTAACATTGCAGCTAAATCTTTTTTTCTAAATAAACTCATAGTACAGTTGGTTAATTTCTTTGAATAAAACTAAAGATTAGGCAAAATAATCATTTCTTCTTTATTGATCGAAAACTTTTACAAATGGCTAGTTTAAGCGATTTTTAGCCATTTATCTATAAATCATATATTGCAGTTATAATTGAAGGTTTCTATGCAAAAATCAAATAAGCTTACCCTATATATTGTAATAGCAATGATTGCTGGTATGATTCTAGGTTATATCATTCATACCCAGTCTACGCCAGTTTTTATTGAGTCTTTTTCTAAAAACATCAAGTTACTAACTACTATATTCCTCCGCTTGGTACAAATGATTATTGCGCCATTGGTATTTTCAACCTTAGTGGTAGGGATTGCCAAACTTGGCGATTTGCAGGCGGTTGGAAGGGTTGGAGGTAAGGCATTACTCTGGTTTGTAACTGCCTCATTTGCCAGTTTGTGCTTGGGGATGATGTTGGTAAATTTTTTACAACCAGGTGCTGGAATGGATTTGAGTAATGCAGATATTTCAGGCGCCAAAGATTTGGTAGGTAAAACACAAGAATTTAGTTTGATAAAATTTGTGGAGCATGTATTCCCAAAAAGTATATTTGAAGCAATGTCCAACAATGAAATTTTACAGTTGGTCATTTTTAGTATTTTTTTCGGAATAGCAACTGCTGCTTTGGGGGATAAAGGAAAAATTATTGTGAAAGGCTTAGATGCAGTGGCGCATGTGATTTTAAAGATGGTGGGCTATGTAATGAGTTTTGCACCATTGGGTGTATTTGGAGCCATAGCTGCTGTGATTGCTACCAAAGGAATGGAAGTGTTTATTTTTTATGGAAAATACCTACTCTATTTTTTAATGGGTATTTCTATTTTGTGGATATTATTAATTACTGTAGGTTTTATCATTCTTGGAAAAAGAATGCCACAATTACTCAAAACCATTTTTCCGCCATTAATTATTGCATTTAGTACAACTAGTAGTGAAGCGGTATTTCCTAAGTTAACAGAAGAATTAGAAAAGTTTGGTTGTAAAGACAAAATCGTTTCTTTCATTTTGCCATTGGGTTATTCTTTTAACCTTGATGGTAGTATGATGTATATGACTTTTGCGAGCATTGCAATTGCACAAGCCTATAATATTCATTTAGATTTAGGTACGCAGTTTACCATGCTAATTGTGTTGATGCTTACTAGTAAAGGAATTGCAGGTGTGCCAAGGGCTTCATTAGTAGTAGTGACTGCTACATGTGCCATGTTTCATATTCCACCCGAAGGCATCGCTTTAATTTTACCAATTGATCATTTTTGCGATATGTTTAGAACCGCTACTAATGTATTAGGTAATGCACTTGCAACCACTGTGGTTAGTAAATGGGAAAATGAATTAACCAATCCAGTCAATACAATTTAATACCCCTATATGTTAGATGCTTTTATTTCAACCGCTTTTCATTGGAGTCAATTATTACAACCCCAATTTTATATTGAACACGGCGGTTTGTGGTTAATTATGTTTGTGGTATTTGCCGAAACAGGATTGTTTGCAGGATTTTTTTTACCAGGCGATAGTTTGTTATTTGTTGCAGGAATTTATAGTACCAATTTAGCTAACGAAGTAGTAGCTACTGGCAATGAATACATTGATCTGTTGGTGATATTAGTGTTGATCGCAGCAGCAGGAATTGCAGGAAACGCAACAGGCTATTGGTTTGGCAGAAAAGTTGGTCCGGCAATGTATGGTTGGAAAGAAAATTTATTATTTAAAAGAACCTATCTCGAACAAGCACATGAATTCTATGAGAAGCATGGCGGTGGAGCAATTATTGTTGCAAGGTTTATTCCTATTATTAGAACCTTTGCACCCATTGTAGCGGGAATAGTTCAAATGCAAAAAGCAAAATTTATTTTGTATAATATTATAGGATCTATTGCATGGGTTTTTAGCATGCTTGTTGGCGGACATTTTTTACAAAAATGGATTCTCTCTCAATTTGGTTTTGATTTAAAACACCATTTAGAAATTATTGTTTTGGGAATAGTACTAATTACTACTGCTCCTGTAATAATGAAATTGGTATTAAATAAAGGAAAAAAAGCGTAGCCATTTTTATGCGTACCCAATCACAAAAAGAATTAGGTGTTTTTTCGCTGCCAGTAATTGTTGGTGCACTAGGCTTCTTTGTTGACGTTTATGATTTATTGCTATTTAGTATTGTTAGAAAACCAAGTTTAGAATCTTTGCATTTAAGTGCCGATCAAGTACTTTCTAAAGGCGAATTAATTATTAGTGTGCAGATGATTGGCTTAATGGTAGGTGGCGTTTTCTGGGGAATTATGGGCGATAAAAAAGGCAGATTGAGTGTATTATTTGGTTCGATACTTTTATATTCTTTGGCCAATATTGCCAATGGCATGGTACAAACGGTTGGACAATATACTTTAATGCGTTTTATTGCTGGCGTTGGGTTGGCCGGTGAATTAGGAGCGAGTATTACACTAGTTAGTGAAATGCTTCCCAAAGAAAAAAGAGGTATTGGCGCAACCATTATTGCCAGTGTTGGTGTGTTTGGCGCAGTAACGGCATTTTTTGTTTACCAAGCTTTTCAGGACTGGCGTTTGTGTTATTATATTGGTGGAGGGATGGGGTTGTTATTACTATTACTACGTGCGAATGTAATTGAAAGTGGCATGTTTGATGTAGTGAAAAAAACAGCAGTGGTTCGCGGTAATTTTTTAATGCTTTTTAATAACAAAGAACGGTTGATGCGCTATGTAAAAGGCGTTGTAATTGGTTTGCCTGTTTGGTATGTGATAGGTATACTCATAACATTTTCTGATAAGTTTGGAACAGAATTTGGTATTGCAGGCGTTAATCCTGGCAAAGCAATTATGTATCAATATGTGGCCATTGGTTTAGGTGATTTAAGTGCAGGGCTACTGAGCAATTATTTAAAAAGTAGAAAGAAAACATTGTTAATATTTTTAAGCATACTAGCTGTTTTTATTGCGCTATATTTTTCGCAGAGTTCGGGTTGGGGAACCACAACAAGTATGTATATGATATGTGCTGGGCTTGGTTTTGGGGCTGGATTTTCGGTTTTATACATAACTATGTCGGCAGAACAATTTGGCACCAATTTAAGGGCATCAACTGCTATTTCTATTCCGAATGTGGTGCGTGGAATTTTGCCACTAATTATTTTATTGCACAAAGGTTTACGTAGTTTAACCGGAAACTATGTTACAGGAGGTTGGATGACAGGAATTTTTATTATGCTCATTGCCGTAATTGCAGCGTATCATACCAAAGAAACTTTTGGACGTGATTTAAATTTTGTTGAAGAATAATAAACTCCAATTTAAATAAATAATATGTCAGAAAAAAAAATAGGCATTCTTTCGTTGCCAGTAATTGTTGCAGCATTAGGTTATTTTGTAGACATCTATGATTTATTACTTTTTTCAATAGTAAAAAAGCCAAGTATGTTTGGCGTTGGATCAACCGATGCAAGTTTACTTTATGATAGCACCCGCGTTATTAACTGGCAAATGTTGGGCTTATTAATTGGCGGAATTTTTTGGGGCGTTTTAGCAGATAAAAAAGGCCGATTAAGTGTATTGTTTGGATCCATCATTTTATACTCTTCTGCAAATTTCATTACAGGTTATATTACTAGTGTAGATGAATATGCCGCTTGCCGTTTTTTAGCTGGCTTAGGACTAGCTGGGGAGCTTGGTGCAGGTATTACTTTGGTAAGTGAAGTATTGCCTAAAAACAAAAGAGGTATTGGCACTTCTTTAGTAGCTGGTATTGGTTTGTTTGGTGCAGTGCTAGCATATTTTACCTATCATTTTACAGGTGATTGGCGTTTGTGTTATAAGATTGGAGGTGGGTTAGGAGTATGTCTTTTATTAATGCGTGTTGGCGTTGCAGAAAGTGGTTTATTTAAACAAGCCCAAGACCAAAATATTAGTAGGGGAAATTTCTTTATGTTTTTTAACAATGCAAAACGATTTAAAAAATATGCACTAGCAATTTTAATTGGGTTGCCTACATGGTATGTAATTGGTATTCTAATCAACCAAAGTGATCGATTTGGTAAAGCCATGTTTGCTAGTACTAGCATTGATTCAGGCAAGTCAATTATGTTTGGATATATTGGTATTGCACTCGGAGATATTTCTATTGGTTTAATTAGCCAATTATTTAAAAGTCGTAAAAAAGCACTATTGCTATTTTATATACTATGCATTATTTCAATTGTAATATTTTTTAGTTCCATCAATAATTCAAACGATAGCATGTATGCCATTTGTACAGCGCTTGGTTTTAGTGCAGGATTTTGGGCCATATTTGTAACAATGGGGGCAGAACAATTTGGCACCAATATGCGGGCTACTGCTGCAACAACTATACCCAATATGGTCCGTGGCATTTTGCCATTGATGAACATGCTATTCTTAGACTTGTTTCAAAAGTCTTGGGGATGGAATTTGATTAATAGTGGGATTGTTACAGGTGTTATTGTAGTGAGTGTTACGCTAATAGCTTTTGTATTTACTGAAGAAACTTTTCACAAAGACTTGAACTATTTAGAAGCCGAAGAAATCCTTATATAGGTTGGTTATTACTGATTAATTTTGCAACATGAAATGCTTGGTCATTCGATTTTCTTCTATTGGTGATATTGTACTTGCTACCCCTGCTATCCGTTGTTTAAAGCAACAGGTTCCAGGTGTTGAAGTACATTTTTTATCGAAAGAAAGTTTTAAATCAGTAACACAAGGCAATCCTTATATTGATAAATATTTTTATTTCAATAATAATTTTAAACAATTAATTGCGCAACTAAAGCAAGAGCAATACGATTATATAATTGACCTACACGATAATTTTAGAACCAAAAGAATTGCTTGGGCTTTAAAAACAAAAGTGCTTACCTACCAAAAGGAACGTGTAGCAAAATTTTTATTGACAAAGCTGCATATTAATAAAATGCAGGGCCAACATATTTCGGATAGATGTGTTGATACCCTTGCCCCACTAGGTGTTTTAAATGACGGTAAAGGCTTGGATTATTTTATTGCAGCACAAGACGAAATTGCTATTAAAGACTTGCCTATGGCTCAAATGATGGGCTATATTGCAATTGTTATAGGAGCGTCTTATCAAACGAAAAAATTGCCAGTTAAAAAACTTAAAGAACTTTGTTTGAAAATTGACTACCCAATCATATTAATTGGAGGCAAAGAAGATATTGCTGCTGCAAACGCAATTGCACAAATAGATCCTATCAGAATATTTAATGCTTGTGGCAAATATAATTTAGCCGGCTCTGCAGATTTAGTTAGAAAATCGAAACTGGTTATTTCGCACGATACCGGATTGCAATACATTGCCTGTGCTTTTAATAAGCCTGTATTAGCCATTTGGGGCGCTACTTCACCACTATTAGACGTGGAACCTTATTATGCAAAATATGGTGCTGCTAAGTATGAAAACTTTATTGTACCTGCAATAAGTTGCCAACCCTGCTCAAATTACGGAACCAATAAATGTCCAAAAGGGCATTTTAATTGTATGGAAAAACAAGATATTGGAGCGATTGCAAATGCGGCGATGAGGGGTTTGCAATTGACATAAAAAAAGCCAGTGATTACTCACCGGCTTTTAAAATTATTCCAACAAATATTATAAAGTTTTCAAAACTTCATTCATATTTCTAACCGCATCGGCACTTTTGTTAAATGCTGCTTGTTCCTCAGCATTCAATCCGAAGTCTAAGATTTTTTCCCAGCCATCTTTTCCTATAACAACAGGTACGCCTAAGCAGATGTCGCTTTGACCATATTCGCCTTCTAGACTGACGCAACAAGTAAATAATTTTTTCTCGTCACGTAGAATGCTTTCAACCAAAGCGGCTCCGGCTGCACCTGGTGCATACCAAGCAGAAGTACCAATTAATTTGGTTAAAGTAGCACCGCCAACCATTGTATCTGCAACAATTTGATTTTGTTGCTCAACGGTTAAGAAATTGCTAACAGGGGCACTGTTCCAAGTGGCGTGGCGAATTAATGGAATCATGGTAGTATCTCCATGTCCACCAACTACAACCGCATTTAAATCTGCAGGACTGCAGCCTAAATGTTGGCTTAATTGGTATTTGAAACGAGCACTATCTAGTGTGCCGCCCATTCCAATGATACGGTGTTTTGGAATACCTGTTGACTGTAAAGCCAAGTAGGTCATAGTATCCATTGGGTTACTAATAACAATGATTATAGCGTTGGGTGAATATTTTAAAATGTTTTCAGCAACTCCTTTTACAATCCCTGCATTGGTGCCAATTAAGTCTTCGCGTGTCATTCCTGGTTTACGAGGAATACCTGAAGTAATTACTACCACACTTGATCCAGCGGTTTTTGAATAATCGTTGGTGCTTCCAGTAATGCGTGTGTCAAAGCCAAGTAGTGCAGCTGTTTGCATCATGTCTTGTGCTTTACCTTCTGCAAGGCCTTCTTTAATATCCAACAATACAAGTTCTTGTGCTAGCGCAGCACGGGCAATATTATCGGCACAGGTTGCTCCTACGGCACCGGCACCTACTACAGTAACTTTCATAAACAATTGCTATTTAGAATGAGAAATTTTTTACGCTGCAAAGGTAAGGCTTCAAAGAATCAGAGCTTCCATAAAGTTCTATTAATTCTATTTTAATAGCGGCAACAGGATTGGCATCTCTGCGCCTTGCTCAAAAGCTTGTTCAAAAAGCCCTTGTTTATTGTACAAGGCTACAAAAGGGGTGAATTTTACCCGATAAAAGCTAGGTAATTTGTATTCGGGGTCTCTGCCTATAAAAATATTGGGATACTTGCTTAATTCAAACTTGGTATAAAAATCTTTAATTTCCAACAATGACTTATAACTAGCCCAAACCATGTTTACGTCTTTTAACTGATCCATGCTTTTAATAACTTCTCTTATTTCATGTTTACAATGCTCGCAGTCTGGGCTAAAATAAACGATGAGTGTGTATTTGTTTTTGGGTAATTGTTCGTTCGAAAACCAAGTACCATCGGTTAAGGCAATTTTAAATGCGGGAATATTTGGATCTTTTTTATAGGGTGGGATAGTGTCAATACTGTCTTGAGCGGTTACAAAAGAGATTGATGAAACTAGCAATAAAAAAAAGAATAATTTTTTCATAGAAATTTTTTTGATAGCTATTTTAAGACTGATTTTGTTTGGCTTGCATCATGCGCATTTCTTTTGCATCTTGTAAAAACTCCGAAGCAAAAATAAAATTATTCAATAAAACATCTTTACTGAAAATAATGTCTTTATTGGTTCCTTCCCATTGTTTTTTTCCGTTGTATAAGTATAAAATATGGTCGCCAATTTCCATCACACTATTCATATCATGCGTTACAACAATAGTAGTTATATTATACTCTACAGTGATTTCTTTAATGAGTTTGTCAATAACCATCGATGTTTGAGGGTCGAGTCCTGAATTTGGTTCGTCGCAAAAAAGGTATTTTGGATTTAACACAATGGCACGTGCAATACCAACTCTTTTTTTCATCCCTCCACTAATTTCTGATGGAAATCTATTGTGTGCATCGTTTAAATTTACACGATCTAATACTTCATCTACCCTGCGTTTTTTTTCTGCTAAGGTCCATCGCGTAAACATATCTAATGGAAATAAAACATTTTGCTCTACAGTCATCGAGTCAAAAAGAGCTGTTCCTTGAAACAGCATGCCGATCTGTTGACGGAGTTGTTTGCGGGTATCGTTTTCCATTGAAAACATATCTTCACCACTGTATAAAATACCACCTGTATCGGGTTTAAATAAACCCACCATACATTTGGTTAATACAGTTTTTCCACTGCCACTAGTGCCTATAATGAGGTTGCATTTGCCCGATTCCAAAGTAGCGCTGATATTATCAAGTATCACGCGGCCGCCGAATTGTTTAGATATATTACGTATTTCAATCATTCCGGTGCAAACTACAATTTAGTTCTAAATGAGTGGCGTTTGGTTTCTTAATAAATCTGTAAAAACATCTCTTTTGCGAATCAATTGGGGGATACCTTCTTTAACCATTACTTCTGCGGGTTTAAATCGGGCATTGTAATTACTCGACATTTCAAAACCATAAGCTCCAGCATTATAGATGGCTAAAAAATTACCTTCTCTAATTTCGTGTAATAGTCGGTCTGAACCAAAAGTGTCTGTTTCACAAATATTGCCAGTAATGGTGTACTTTTTTTTGTTGCCCGAAGTGTTGCTAATGTTTTCAATGCGGTGATAGGCATCGTACATCATGGGGCGAATTAAATGATTGAGTCCAGAATCAACACCTGCAAAAGTAATATGATTGAAGTCTTTGAGTACGTTTACTTTGGTTACCAAAAAACCTGCCTCACTCACCAAATATTTACCTGGCTCAAACCAACATTCAAATTTTCGAAGATGTGTTTTTTCTAATCCGGTTAAGAATATTTTTATTTCATGTGCTAGTTCTGCTATATCAGTTGTAGGGTCTTTTTCTTTATATCCCACTTTAAATCCACCTCCTAAGTCTAAGAAATCTACTTCTGGAAAGTTTGGAATTAAGTCAACGAAAACATCGGCCACTTTCATAAACACTGCTACATCTTTAATTTCGCTTCCAGTATGAATGTGTAAGCCTCGAATATATAGGTTGTATTTTTTTACTAATTGTAAGATTTCTTTGAGTTGTTCTATAGGGATACCAAACTTGCTACTTTGGTGACCGGTAGAAATTTTTAAATTTCCACCTGCCATAATATTGGGTCTTAGTCGAATGCCAACTGGGTAACTATGTCCAAATTTTTCACCAAATTTTTCTAGGTTAGATAAACTGTCAATATTAATATTCACACCAAGTGCAGCAGCTTCCTCAATTTCGCTGAAATCTATGCCATTACTAGTGTATAGAATATTATTAGGATCGAATCCAGTATGAATGGCTAGTTTGGCTTCATTAATAGAACTACAATCAATATTACATCCAATGTTTAAAATATGCTGTAAAATATTAATATTAGTTAATGCCTTACTCGCATAAAAAAAACGGGTATTTGTTTTTGCGAATTGTGTTTTTAATTGCTGAAACTGGTAGCTTATTTTATCGGTATCATACACATAAACTGGTGTGCCATATGTAGCGGCAATTTTTGATAAAGTTTCGGCAGACAATTCTTTGTACATAATTCGAAGATATAGTTCTTGCGTATGTTGAAAAACAATTAAGTAGTAACTAGGCTAATTATTCGGTTGGTTCTTTGTTTTCAGAGGCTTCTTCGTGATTACCTGAATCCGTTGATTCTTCAGCAGCTGAATCTGTTTCTGCTGTTGGCTCATTTTCTGCTGCCGTTATTTGTTCATCTGCAGCGTCAGTTTCTGTATCAGAATCATTTTCATTATCCTCATCAATAAAGTCTTCGGATAATGTTTCAAATCCAATATTCTCGGCTACTGGATAGTTAGTAAAATCTTCTGGGCGGATAAGTGTTCCTTCTATTAATTGTTCTGAAAGTACTTCTCTAATTTTTGGCAAGTCTTCGGCATTGTTGATGCCAAAATAATCCATGAAACTCTTAGAAGTTGCGTACACCAATGGTTTTCCTGGAGAATGTTCGTTACGGCCACTGATAAGAATCAATTCCTTTTCTAATAATTTTTGAATACTATAGTCGCTATTCACACCACGAATCGCTTCAATTTCGCCTTTGGTGATGGGTTGTTTATAAGCTATGATGGCAAGTGTTTCTAAAGCTGCATTGGATAGTCGCTTTAAAAATTTATCGCCATTGAGTTGTGCGATGGTTGTATGGAAATCTTTTTTGGTTAGAAACTGCCAGCCGCCGCCACTTTCTTTTACTTCAAATGGATAAAATTCTGAATTGTATTTTTCTCTGATACCATCAAGTGCAGTCTCTACTTGATCTAATAAAATTCTTTCTTCTAAAAAGCCAAAAGTATTATTGATCAATTCTACAATATCCAAAGATGTTAGTGGTTTATCACTAGCAAAAATGAGTACTTCAATGTGTGGGATGATAGCGCTTATTTCCAAAGTAAAATTTCTGAATTTGTTAAATAATTTCTTTTGAAGGTATGTATTATCCTTGCAAAGCAGCTGCACCACTTACAATTTCTGTTAACTCTGTTGTAATGGCCGCTTGTCTTGCGCGGTTATAACTGATTTTTAATGATTTTAATAGTTCATTGGCATTTTCACTTGCTTTATCCATAGCCGTCATTCTAGCACCGTGTTCACTTGCATTGCCATCTAACACTGCTTTATACAATTGCGTGTTTAATATTTTTGGCATCAATTCCGCAATTAATGTTTCTGCTGCTGGTTCAAAAATAAAGTCTGATTGTTTTTTGCCAACTACTTTTACTGTTTTAGGGATAGGTAAAAATGGTTCAGCTGTATAAGCTTGTGTTGCTGCATTTTTGAACTCACTATAAATAATTTCAATTGCATCAAATTCTTTGTTTTCAAAAGCATTCATTGCGGCTTTTGCTGCTGCTTGAACGGTTTCGAATTTTAGGTTTAAGAAAATATCTTTAAAACTGTCATTGGTATTGTAGCCAGCCTTAGTTAATCCTTCAAATCCTTTTTTGCCAATATTCCAGATGCTTACATTGCCTTTTGTAAATTGGGCTTGGTATTTTTCTGCAATAGTGGCTTTGGCTAATTTGATAATATTAGCATTGTATCCGCCGCATAATCCACGATCACTTGTTACAACAATCAATAATACTTTTTCAATAGTTCGAACCTCGGCAAGTTTTAATGTTAGTCCACCATCTGCACTGCTGATGATATTACTTAGCATTTCTTGTAATTTTTTTGCATAAGGACGCATTTGTGTAATGGAATCTTGCGCACGACGTAATTTAGCAGCACTCACCATTTTCATGGCTTTTGTTATTTGCTGGGTGCTTTGAACACTCTTGATCCTGTTACGTACTTCTTTTAATTGACCTGCCATATTGTAAGTTTCGAGTTTCGGTTGATGTTTTTACTTGGGTTTGTCCAATGATTTCTATCAAATTAGCGAACCTTTTGAACCCAATGGTTTTGGGATGCAAAAGTAGCAGAATCGGCATGAAATTCCATCCTTTTACCCAAAAAATGGTTGATTGAATAAAAAATACCTTGTATTAACACAAATTTCAACCTTCTAAAAGCCCAATTCCCCCAAAATATCAGTTATCTATGCGTTGTAATTCCATATACTGGAACTAAAATCTTTACCTTTGTGCTCCTTTTTAAAAAAGCCTGCTGCCAATTTGACCAAAGCCAACTGTCAGCACCATTTTTGAATAATAGGAATTTCAGTTTGAATCTATATTAAATCGTATTATCCAATAGTATTATATGTTGAAATTTATTTCTAAGTTATTCGGAGGTAATAAAAGCGAAAAGGATGTGCAGCAGATTATGCCAATCATTCAAAAAGTTGCGGTATTTTTTCAGGAATATCAGTCACTTTCTAATGATGCGCTACGTGCCAAAACACAAGAATTCAAGCAGCGTATAAAAGAACATCTTACAGAAATAGATGCGTTAATAGACAGCAAGAAAGCTGCAGCAGAAGCATTGCCTGTTACCAATATCCACGAACGAGATGCGATATATCAAGAAATTGATATCCTAAAAAAAGAACGCAATAAAAAAATAGAAGAAGTTTTGGCTGTCATTCAACCAGAGGCATTTGCCGTGGTAAAGGAAACTGCCAGACGCTTTAAAGAAAATACAGAAATCGCAAGCACTGCAACAGAACTAGATAGAAATTTAAGTGTAAAAAAAGACTATATCACTATTAAAGGCGATCAAGTTATTTTTAAAAATACTTGGACTGCTGGTGGTGGGACTGTTACTTGGAACATGGTACATTATGATGTACAGTTAATAGGAGGTAGCGTTTTGCATTCAGGTAAAATTTCTGAAATGGCTACTGGTGAGGGTAAAACCTTGGTATCTACATTGCCAGCTTATTTAAATGCACTAGCAGGCGAAGGGGTACATATTGTAACGGTAAACGATTATTTGGCTCGACGTGATAGTGAATGGAACGGAACCATTTTTGAGTGGTTGGGCATAACAGTTGATTGTATTGATAAACACGAACCTAATAGCGAAGCAAGGCGCAACGCTTATATGTCTGATATTACTTACGGAACGAATAACGAATTTGGTTTTGATTATTTGCGTGATAACATGGTGCATACACCAGAAGAAATGGTGCAACGCAAACACCATTATGCCATGGTGGATGAGGTGGATTCTGTATTGATTGATGATGCGCGTACGCCTTTAATTATTTCTGGTCCTATTGGTCATAGTACTAATGAGCAACAATTTTTTGAATTAAAACCAAGAATTGAAAAATTGGTTGATGCGCAAAAAAGAGCCACCAATCAGTTTTTAAACGAAGCGAAGAAAAAAATAGGAGAAGGAAATGACGACCCTAAAGATGGCGGATTGGCGCTTTTCCGTGCACACAGAGGTTTGCCAAAAAACAATGCCTTGATTAAGTTTTTAAGTGAGCCTGGTATTCGTGTGAAATTACAAAAAGCAGAAAATTTTTATTTAGCAGACCAGAGCAGAGAAATGCCTACTGCCGATGAAGAACTATATTTTTATATTGACGAAAAAAACAATTCAGTTGAATTAACCGACAAAGGAATTCAATTGATTACCCGTTCTGGAGAAGATCCTAATTTCTTTATACTACCTGATATCAGTATTTCATTAGCCAATATTGAACAGAACGCTTCATTAAGTGCAGAAGAAAAATTGCATAATAAAGAAGCCATTATTAATGACTATTCTGTAAAAGCAGATCGCATTCATACTGTACAACAATTATTAAAAGCATACACTTTATTTGACAAGGATATTGAGTATGTGGTGATGGATGAATCTGTAAAGATTGTAGACGAACAAACAGGTCGTATTTTAGACGGGCGTAGGTATTCGGATGGATTACACCAAGCGATTGAAGCCAAAGAAAATGTAAAAATCGAAGCGGCTACCCAAACCTATGCAACGGTTACTTTACAGAACTATTTTAGGATGTACCACAAGTTAGCTGGTATGACCGGAACTGCAGAAACAGAGGCTTCGGAATTATGGGATATTTACAAATTAGATGTTGTAACCATTCCAACAAATGTAAAAGCGATTAGAATTGACGACCAAGATTTAGTGTTTAAAACCAAGCGCGAAAAATTTGGTGCAGTAATAGATGAGATTGTAAAATTAACAGAAGCAAAAAGACCTGTATTGGTTGGTACAACTTCTGTTGAAGTGAGTGAATTGTTAAGTAGAATGCTTCGTCAAAAACAAATCGCACACAATGTATTAAATGCCAAACAACATGCGCGTGAAGCACAAGTTGTTGCAGAAGCAGGGTTTGCAGGTGCCGTTACGATTGCTACAAATATGGCTGGTAGAGGTACGGATATTAAACTAGGACCTGGTGTTAAAGAAGCAGGTGGGTTGGCAATTTTGGGTACAGAGCGTCACGAGTCTCGCCGTGTTGATAGGCAGTTAAGAGGTCGTGCTGGACGTCAGGGAGATCCAGGATCTTCTTTGTTCTTTGTATCGCTAGAAGATGATTTGATGCGTATGTTTGGTAGTGAACGCATTGCCAAAGTGATGGACTTTGCTGGATATAAAGAAGGCGAAGTAATTCAGCACAGTATGATTACCAAATCTATTGAACGGGCACAGAAAAAAGTAGAAGAAAATAATTTTGGTATACGTAAGCGTTTGTTGGAATACGATGATGTAATGAACAAACAACGTACCGTAATTTATAGCAAACGGAACCATGCTTTGTTTGGCGAAAGACTAGCACTTGATTTAGACAATGCATTTTATACAGTTGCAGAAGGTTTAATTAGTTCATTCAAAGAAATCAATGACCACGAAGGTTTCCGCTTAGCGGTGATTGTAAATTTTGGAATTGATTCAAGTATTACTGCTGCCGAATTAAGTAAATCTTCAGAAATACAATTGACAGAAAAATTATACGGCGAAGCAATAGATAATTATGAAAGAAAAAGAAAAGATCTTTCTACACAATCTATTCCTGTATTTAAAAATATTCGTTTACAACAAGGTTCACATATTGAAAATGTGATTGTTCCATTTACTGATGGCAAACGCATTATTCAGGTATTAGCACCTATGGATAAAACCATTCAGTCTGCTGGTGTAGAATTAATGAATGCACAAGAAAGAACAGTCACACTAGGATTTATTGATGATGCTTGGAAAGAGCATTTGCGTTCAATGGATGATTTAAAACAAAGTGTACAAACTGCTACCTACGAACAAAAAGATCCATTGGTTATTTATAAGATGGAAGCATTTGATTTATTCAAAAAAATGGACGGTGAAGTAAATAAAGATATTGTTCAATTCCTTTCTCATTCGGCTATTCCATTAAATGATGGAGACGTTGTGAAAGAAGGTCGTCAACAAAAAACAGACCTGAGCAAAATGCGTACACAAAAAGAAGATGTGGGTGCTGCTCCAACAGAGAATGATTATTACGATCCAACTCCTGTAAAGCAACAGCCAGTTCAAGTAGGCCCAAAGATTGGTAGAAACGATCCTTGTCCTTGTGGAAGCGGAAAGAAATTTAAAGCCTGTCATGGAAAAGATGCAGTGTAACACTTACAATTTAAAAGCAAGATAAAAAGCAATGGGTTTGTAAGTGAATTACAAGCCCATTGTATGTTTTAATCATATATGTTTTAAAATATAATCATGCAACTTAACAGCTATATAGACCACACTATTCTCAAACCAACTACATTGGTTGCAGACATTGAAAAATTATGTAAAGAAGCCGTTGAATACCAGTTTGCTGCAGTTTGTGTGCCACCAAATTTTGTTAAGTTGGCAAAATCATTAACGGAGTCAAGTAAAGTGAAAGTGGCTACCGTTATTGGATTTCCTTTTGGTTATGCTGCAGTGGAATCAAAGATTGCAGAGATCGTGTTGGCAATGGTAGATGGCGCAGATGAATTAGATATGGTTTGTAATATTTCGGCTATAAAAAATAAAGACTTTACTTATTTGGCAAATGAAATCAACCATATCATGCCAATAGTAAAGAGTAAGAATAAAATCATTAAAGTAATTATTGAAAGTGGTGTACTAACCAATGAAGAAATTATTGCCTGTTGTGATATTTATGGCGCAGCTGGCATTGATTATTTAAAAACTTCAACAGGCTATGCCGAAAAAGGAGCTACTGTTGAAGCGGTAAAACTTTTCAGACTGCATTTGCCAGATCATGTTCAAATTAAGGCTTCTGGCGGTATAAGGGATTATGCATTTGCAAAAGAACTGATGGATGCAGGAGCTACAAGACTAGGATGTAGTGCTGGAGTTGCCATCGTAACAGGAGCGCCTATTGCTAGTTCAAACTATTAATTTTAACTTGTAGTAGATTTATTTAACTGCTACCTATTATTTGTTGATATATGAAAAAGGGGATTCTAATAGTTGTATTTTTTTTCGTTGCAGGAATTAGACTGTATGCGAATGATACAATAATAGTGCACAAAGATGCCCGACTAGATGTATTAACAGCAAAACAGACTCAAATTAATAACCGCGCTGCTCAGTTAACGAGTACAGGTCAATACAAAGGGTTTCGTATTCAAGTGCTGAGTACCGCAAGCCGTGACCTTGCTTTTAAAACAAAAGCAGATTTATTGGCCCGTTTTCCTGATCAGAAAACAGTTACCTTGTTTCAGTCACCTAATTTTAAAGTGCGAATGGGTAATTTTATAACAAAAGCAGAGGCAGAAAAATTTCGTTTGAGTATTAATAAATTATTTCCAGACGGGGTATTTATAGTTGAGGATACCATCGACTATACACCTAGTAAAGAAACGGAAGACAACCAATAACAATAAGCAATCAAAGTATGGAATTACTTCAAAATATACAGTCATTATCTAAAGCATATTCAGAAGAATTTATTGCGGTGCGACGTCATTTACATGCGCATCCAGAACTAAGTTATTTAGAGTTTGAAACCAGCAAATTTGTGCAATCGAAACTAAGCGAAATGGGTATTTCGTTTGAAGTGATTGCTACAACAGGTGTAGTAGGAATCATTGAAGGAAAAAATCCGAAAAGTCGCGTAATAGCGCTAAGAGCAGATATGGATGCATTGCAAATTCAAGAAGAAAATGACTTGAGTTATAAGTCATTAAACGAAGGAATTATGCATGCATGTGGGCATGATGTACATACCACTATTTTATTGGGTGCTGCAAAAATTTTGTTTGCTTTAAAAAATGAGTGGGAAGGAACAGTGAAATTAATTTTTCAACCAGGTGAAGAAAAAAATCCTGGCGGGGCTAGTTATATGATTAGAGATGGGGTTTTGCAAAATCCTACACCTGCTGGTATCATTGCATTACACGTGCATCCAGGTTTGGATTTTGGAAAATTAAGTTTTAGAAAAGGAAGGGTGATGGCTAGTGCCGATGAATTGTATTTTACTATTCGTGGTAAAGGCGGTCATGCAGCAGCACCACATTTAACAGCAGATACTATTTTAATTGCCTCGCATTTAATTGTGAGTTTGCAACAAATTATTTCTCGAAATAATAATCCTGCATCACCATCGGTTTTATCTATCTGTTCTATTCAAGGCGGACACACTACGAATGTAATTCCTAGCGAAGTAAAACTCAAAGGAACATTCCGCGCAATGGATGAAACCTGGCGTTATAAAGCACATGATTTAATTCGCAAACTAGCAACAGGTATTGCGGAATCGATGGGCGCTGAAATAGATGTATTGGTTGATGTTGGTTATCCAACGGTGGATAATGATCCGGCATTTACAGACACCAATTGGCAATTAGCCGAAACCTATATGGGTAATGGCAATGTACCAGAAACAGAGATGCGAATGGGCGCCGAAGATTTTGGTTATTATACGCAGTTAATTCCTGGTTGCTTTTTTAGACTAGGGGTTCGTAACGAATTGGAAGGAATTGTTTCTAATGTGCATACGCCAACATTCAATATCGATGAAAGAGCTATTGAAACAGGTATGGGAATGATGGCCTGGTTGGGTGCAAACGCAACTGTATAATGCATTTTTATATTGTAAATTTGTGAACTGTGATGATGGGAAAGCTTAAAAACAAACTATGTCTAAACAAGCTGATTTAAGAAAAGAACAGGCACTTGAATACCATGCCAATGGTCGCCCGGGTAAAATTGAAGTAGTTCCTACCAAAGAGGCTAAAACACAACGTGATTTGAGTTTGGCTTATAGTCCTGGAGTTGCAGAGCCCTGCAAAGAGATTTTCAATAATATAGAAGATGTTTACAAGTATACTGCTAAAGGTAATTTGGTAGGTGTAATTACAAATGGGACTGCTGTTCTAGGTCTTGGAGATATTGGTCCTGATGCAAGTAAACCAGTGATGGAGGGAAAGGCTGTATTGTTTAAAATATTTGCCGATATAGATGTATTTGATATTGAAATCAATGAAAAAGATCCCGAAAAATTTGTTCAAATAGTTAAAGCCTTAGAGCCCACTTTTGGGGGTATTAATTTAGAAGATATTAAGGCCCCGGAATGTTTTTATATAGAGCAACAGCTTAAAGAGCAAATGAATATTCCGGTTATGCACGACGACCAACATGGTACAGCTATTATTAGTAGTGCCGCTATGTTGAATGCATTAGAATTACAAAAAAAGAAAATTGAAAAAGTTCGTTTTGTAGTTAATGGTGCAGGCGCTGCAGCAATGGCTTGTATTCAATTATATGTAGCCCTTGGTGCGCGTTACGAGAATTTTATTGTATTTGATAAAGACGGAGTATTACACTTAGGCAGAACTGATCTAGGACCTATTAGAGAAAAATTTGCAGTAAAAAAATCTGATTGGAATTTAGACAAAGCCATGAAAGATGCAGATGTGTTTTTAGGCTTGAGTGTAGGAAATGTTATTACACAAGAGATGGTTAAATCAATGGCAAAAAATCCCATTGTTTTTGCCATGGCTAATCCTGATCCTGAAATTAGCTATGCCGATGCAGCTGCTGTTAGGAAAGACTTGATTATGGCTACTGGAAGAACAGATTATCCAAACCAAGTAAACAATGTATTGGGCTTTCCATATATTTTTAGAGGTGCACTAGATGTACGTGCTAAACAGATTAACGAAGCCATGAAACTCGCAGCAGTTAGGGCTTTGGCCGATTTAGCAAAATCTGCAGTGCCAGATATTGTGAACATGGCTTATAACCAACAAAACATGTCTTTTGGTCCTGAATATATTATTCCAAAACCTTTAGACCCAAGGTTATTAGCCACAGTTGCACCAGCTGTAGCAAGAGCAGCCATTGAATCGGGGGTAGCTCAAAAAATAATTACCAATTGGGATGCTTATGCATTGGAATTAAATAAACGTTTAGGTTTAGACAACCAATTGATGCGTGTAATTGGTAACAAAGCAAGAAAGGGTCCAAAACGCTTGGTATTTGCAGAAGCGGATAATATTAAAATATTAAAAGCAGCAAGTATTATTTATGATGATGGCATCGCTTATCCAATTTTATTAGGTGATCCTATAAAGATTCGTGCGATTGCCGAACAGAATAATATAGACTTAACAGACCTGCCAATTGTTGATCCGAGAAGTGATGAAAATGAAGCGAAGCGAGAACTATATGCCGAAATGTTTTTTAAGAAAAGGCAAAGACGTGGGGTTAATCATTATGAGAGTATTAAAATGATGAAAGATCGCAACCATTTTGGTTGTATGATGGTTGAAACCGGCGATGCAGATGCCATGTTATCGGGTCTTACAAAAAATTATGCCGAAGCCATTCGCCCAGCCTTACAAATTATTGGAACAGAAGAAGGGGTTAAAAAAATAGCAGGAATGTATTTGCTATTAACCAAAAAAGGTCCTTTGTTTTTAGCAGATACTACAGTGAATTTTAATCCTACAGCAGTAGAATTAGCTGATATTACAATGATGGTTGCAAAGGAGGTAAGGAATTTTAATTTAACACCTCGTATTGCTATGTTGAGTTATAGCAATTTTGGTAGTAGTGATTCGCCCGAAGCAAAAATTGTAGCAGAAGCAACACGCATATTAAAACAAAGAAATCCATCCTTAATTGTTGATGGTGAAATGCAAGGTAGCCTGGCATTTAACAAAGAAATATTACGCGACAATTATCCATTTAGTGAGTTGGTAAATGAAGAAGTTAATGTGTTAATGTTTCCAAACTTAACTGCTGGAAATGTTACGTATAATTTATTAAAAGAGATTGGTGGGGCAGATGCCATTGGGCCAATTTTGTTGGGTTTAAAAAAACCAGTACATGTTTTGCAATTGGGTAGTAGTGTTCGTAATATTATAAACATGGCCATTGTTGCAGTGGTTGATGCCCAATTGAAATGTAAGGGTGATACAGATGCACAAGTGCAAACTAGTAGTTGGTGGAAAAGATTAAAAAAACGTAAGAAATAAAAAAATAGCATGACATTTTTCACCCATTTTGGATCTTATTTATTGATGCTAAAAGGCATGTTTACCAAGCCCGAAAACTGGCGCATGTATTGGAAAGAATTTATACATCAATGCGTCGAAATAGGGATTGGGGCATTGCCAATTGTGGTAATTATTTCTATTTTTTTAGGAGCGGTAACAACAGTACAAACTGCTTATCAATTAGTAAGCCCCTTGGTGCCAATGTCTACAGTTGCTCAAATTGTTAGGGATAGTATTATTCTTGAATTATCGCCTACTGTATTAAGTGTTGTACTAGCAGGAGTGGTAGGAAGTAAAATAGCTAGTGAGTTAGGTAATATGCGTATTAGCGAGCAAATTGATGCCTTAGAAATCATGGGCATTAATTCAAAGAGCTATTTAATTTTTCCAAAAATATTGGCAGCATTGGTAACGATTCCTTGCTTGATTGTAATATCTGCAGTATTAGGTATTTGGGGCGGAAGAACCGCAGGTGCTATGTCTGGTATTATTGCAACCGATATTTTTGATATGGGATTGCGCCAAAATTTAAATTTATACAATATCAATTTTGCACTATACAAAGCCTATACATTCGCTTTTATATTAAGTACAGTGCCTGCCTATTTTGGTTACCATGTTAAAGGAGGTGCTTTAGAAATAGGTAGAGCAAGTACTAGCGCTGTTGTGGTTAGTTGTATATTAATACTAGTAGCTGACTATGCATTAGCTGCAATACTTTTATAAATTATTTTTTACCTTCAAATTATAACACATGAAAAAAGGATTATTTGTTTTTTTAATGCTAATTGGTTTTTCGTCTATAACAAATGCACAAGCAGTGGCATTAGTGTCTAAGCCAATTGATACTGTTAAATTATATACACCCAATGCCGATGCTGTAAAAGAAATTGCAATGGCAGTGAAAGAAGCTAAAAAAGCCAATAAGCATGTGTTAATTCAGGCTGGTGGAAACTGGTGTAGTTGGTGCTTGCTTTTTAACAAAACAACTACCAATGACAAACAAATGGATTCTGCTATTCATGCTAATTATATTGTGTATCATTTAAATTATAGCCAAGAAAATAAAAACGATGCTGTATTTGCTACTTACGGCTATGCACAACGTTTTGGCTTTCCAGTATTTTTAATTTTAGACGGCAACGGAAAACTATTACATACTCAAAATTCATCTTATTTAGAAGAAGGAAAAGGCTATAACAAAAGAAAAGTAATTGACTTTTTTAATGATTGGAGACCAGGTGCTTTAGATCCTAAAAATTACACAACAAAATAAAATTAATTGCTGTGAATCCCAATTTTATAGATTTTAAAAAGACCATTGCCAATTCATGGAAGTTTCGTTTTTTCATGTTGTTGAAATTGCCTGCAGCACTCTTTTCGGGATTAAGTATTAAAGAATTGACAATAGAAAAATCTGTGATTACTGTGCCATTTAAATGGTTTAATAAAAATCCATTTAAGTCGATGTATTTTGCTACACAATCCATGGCCGCTGAAATGAGTACAGGCTTACTCGCTATAGGTCAGATATACAAACGCCAACCTGTTGTTAGCATGTTAGTAGTAGGTATGGAAGCAAAGTTTCATAAAAAAGCAACTGATAGAACGGCGTTTACTTGTAATGACGGCGCTGCAATAGCCAATGCAGTGGAGCAGGCGGTAATTACTGGCGAAGGTCAAACACTAGTTTGTTATTCTGTTGGAAAAAATCAAGTGGGTGAAATGGTTTCGGAGTTTTGGTTTACTTGGAGTTTCAAGTCAAAAAAGAAATAAAAACTACTCAATGAATATTGCCTTTCATGGTGCCGCAAGAACAGTTACTGGATCAAAACATGTAATAACACTAAACAGTGGAAAGAAAATCTTGTTGGACTGTGGCATGTTTCAGGGGATGGGAAAAGAAACCGATGGAATGAATCGAACTTTCGGTTTTGAAGCAAGTGAAATATCTGTGATGGTATTATCGCATGCACATATCGACCATTCTGGTTTGATTCCTAAATTAATAAAGGATGGTTTTGAAGGAAACGTTTTTTGCACGCCTGCCACGAAAGACTTAGCGTCTATTTTATTAGAAGACTCTGCAGAAATTCAAAGAGCCGATACCAAATTCATCAATAAGCGCAGGGCAATACAAGGCTTACCCATTTATGAACCTTTGTACTCAATTGATGATGCAAAAAATGCCATAAATAAATTAACCGCAGTTGAATATGATACCTGGCAAACCATTTATCCTGGTGTAGAATTATTGTTTACTGATGCAGGACATATTATTGGGAGTGCGGCTGTTCATTTAAAAATTACAGAGAATAATAAAATTACCCGTATTAGTTTTAGTGGCGATGTTGGCCGATATAGAGATGTGATTTTGCGTTCTCCAGCAGTATTCCCGCAAGCAGATTATATACTTTTAGAAAGCACTTACGGTAATTCATTACACGACGAAGTGTATAGCACGCCTGATTCTTTATTGAAATGGATTGAGCATACTTGTGTTGTAAAAAAAGGCAAATTAATTATACCCGCTTTTAGTGTTGGAAGAACCCAGGAAATTCTGTATGATTTAAACCAACTTTCTAACGAAAATCGACTTCCAAAAATTCCTGTTTTTGTAGATAGTCCATTAAGTAGTGAAGCCACTCAAGTGATAAAAAAGAATGCAAAATATTTTAATAATAGGATTCAAAAATTAATGGAAACAGATACTGATCCATTTGATTTTGAAGGATTGAATTATGTTAAAACAGTTGAAGAAAGCAAACAACTTAATTTTTTCCCACAACCTTGTATTATTATTTCTGCAAGTGGTATGGCTGATGCGGGTAGGGTAAAGCACCATATCATGAACAATATTACTGGTGCAGAAAACACTATTTTAATGGTAGGCTATTGTGAGCCTCGTTCATTGGGTGGTAGGTTATTAAATGGCGATAAAGAAGTACGAATTTTTGGCGAAGAATTTGATGTTAAAGCAGAAATTGGTTCTATGCGTAGCATGAGTGCGCATGGCGATTACGAAGATTTGTGTCAATTTATAAGTTGCCAAGATCCTGCGTTAATCAAAACCTTGTTTTTAGTGCATGGAGAGTTTGATGTACAACAAGATTTTGCAAGTCGCTTAAGAAGAAAAGGATTTCAATTAGTTGAAATACCTGAAAAACATGCTGCGTTTATTTTGTAATAGTAATTAGTAAGGGATTCTTTAATTTTTCATCCGCTAATTGATTTTAAAACTAGTTATATTTATTTCAACTACATTTTTCAAAAAAATGAATATCTTTCAAATGCTACTAGCAATAGTTGCATTTTTTATTTTAACAACAACTCATTTTATGCGTAAAGCTTTACTTGCTTGTTTTTTGCTACTATTATTTTGTTCCAATATTTCTGCACAGTCTGCTGTGTTGTGGTATAAACAACCCGCCAAAGTTTGGACAGAATCTTTACCACTTGGTAATGGCAGATTAGGTGCTATGGTATTTGGTGGTGTTAACCAAGAGTTGATTCAATTGAATGAATCAAGTTTATGGAGTGGTGGTCCTGTTAAAACAAATGTGAATCCTGAAGCACCATCTATATTGCCGTTGGTTAGAGAAGCATTGTTTAAAGAAAACTATAAATTGGCCGAGCAGTTAACCAAAAAATTACAAGGGGTGTATTCAGAGAGTTATATGCCCTTAGGTGATTTGGTAATTCAACAACAATTGGTTGATACTAATGCTACAAACTATTACCGAGATTTAAATATAGCAACAGCTACAGCCAATACCCGTTTTACAATTGGAGGCGTTAACTATTCTAGAGAAATTTTTGTATCGGCACCCGACCAAGTGATGGTAGTGAAAATAAAATCAGACAAGCTGGGTCAATTGAACCTGCATATTTTAGCTAAGTCTCTTTTGCAAAATCAGCCGATTGTTTTATCGAATAATGAATATGGCATAAAGGGCAGGGCACCTAGTGTGAATTTTCCAAGTTATGTTCGAGACAAA
Organism: Sediminibacterium sp.; assembly: GCA_037132335.1. GTDB lineage: Bacteria > Bacteroidota > Bacteroidia > Chitinophagales > Chitinophagaceae > Sediminibacterium. Next base: position 31,229 of record JBAXPJ010000016.1, read on the forward strand.
AAAAATCCTATCAGTTATACAGATGTTAGTGGTTGTAATGGTATGCGTTTCGATTATCGCATCAGGGCAATTAGTAAAGACGGACAAATTATAACCGATACAACAGGTATTCAAATTAATCATGCAACAGAAGTGATTTTATTAGTAAGTGCAGCAACTAGTTTCAATGGATTTGATAAATGTCCGGATAGTCAAGGTAAGGATGAATCAAAATTGGTTACAACCTATTTAAACAATGCAGCTAAAAAATCATTTGCACAATTAACAGCAACACATTTAAATGATTTTAACCAATATTTTAAAAGGGTCTCTTTTTCATTAAATAATAACCAACAAACCGAAAATTCTTTAAAGCCAACTGATGAAAGATTGATTGGTTATACAAAAGGTGCAGAAGATCCTTTATTAGAGTCCTTGTATTTTCAATTTGGCAGGTACTTATTAATTGCTAGTTCAAGGCCCGGTGGTACTGCAGCAAATTTGCAAGGTATTTGGAACAAAGAATTTAAAGCTCCTTGGAGTTCTAATTATACCATCAATATCAATACAGAAATGAATTATTGGCCAGCAGAGATGACCAATTTATCTGAAATGCATGAGCCATTATTTGATTTAATTAAAAATATTTCAGTAACCGGGGCAGTAACAGCCAAAGAGTTTTATAAAATGAATGGCTGGGTAGCCCACCACAACAGTGATATCTGGGCTTTGTCTAATCCGGTAGGAGATTTAAAAGGAGATCCTAGATGGGCTAATTGGGGTATGGGCGGCAACTGGTTGAGCCAAGATTTATGGGAACACTATTTATTTACTATGGATACTGCTTTTTTAAGAAAATGGTATCCTGTAATGAAAGGTGCAACTGAATTTACGCTAGACTGGTTGGTAAAAGACAGTAGTGGATTATGGGTAACAATGCCTTCTATGTCGCCTGAAAATGAATTTATTTTTGGTGATAAAAAAACAGGAACGGTGTCTGTTGCTACGACTATGGATATGTCTATTATTCGTGATTTATTTAGCAATACCCTTGCAGCTGCTAAAGTACTAGGTGTAGACAAAAAATTTCAAACCTTAGTAGCAGAAAGGTATGCTAAATTATTTCCACTACAGATTGGTGCAAAAGGTAATTTGCAAGAATGGTATAAAGATTGGGAAGATGTAGAGCCACACCACCGACACGTATCGCAATTATTTGCTTTGCATCCGGGTAAACAAATTTCGCCCATTACAACCCCTGCATTAGCTGCTGCTGCTAAAAAAACATTAGAGCTAAGAGGTGATGAAGGAACGGGTTGGAGCTTGGCTTGGAAAATTAATTTTTGGTCGAGGTTATTAGACGGAGACCATGCTTATTCATTACTACGAAATATTTTAAGGTATGTAAGTACTTCTGGAACTAATTATTCTAAAGGCGGTGGTTCTTATGCAAATTTATTTGATGCACATCCGCCATTTCAAATAGATGGAAATTTTGGAGCAGTGTCGGGTATTACAGAAATGTTATTACAGAGTCATTTAAATGAAATTCATTTATTGCCTGCGCTGCCTTCTGCTTGGAAATCGGGTGATATCAAGGGTTTGCGTGCAAGGGGGGCTTTTGAAGTAGATTTACAATGGAAGGAAAATAAATTATCAACTGCCCGAATCATTTCTTTGAAAGGTGGCTTGTGTAAATTGAGAACCAAAAATCCAATAACTATTATTGGTATAAAAACAACGAGTACTAAAACAACTGATGGTTATTATTTAACACAATTCAATACGGTTAAGAATCAAACTATATTATTAAAATCAAATTAAATAAGTTGATTTGATTGTGGGTTTGATAGATGTGTTTATGGATTAATGTTTAGGATTACTAGGTTAAAAGCAAATAATTTTTTTAAATAAATAATACCAATGGCCTTACCAGTAAAAGCTTTTTTATTCGATTTGAATGGAACGATGATTGACGATATGCACTACCATAACAAAGCTTGGTTTCATATTTTAAACGACGACTTGGGTGCTAATATGACTTGGGATGAAGTGAAGTCTCATATGTATGGAAAGAATACCGAATTGCTTATCCGCGTTTTTGGTAAGGATCATTTTACACTTGAAGAAATGAATGTGTTGTCTGTAGAAAAAGAAAAAAGATACCAAGCAGAATACCGACCCATATTAAAATTAATTGAAGGCTTGGCAGGATTTTTAGTGGAAGCAAAAAATAAAAATATCAGTATGGGTATTGGCTCGGCCGCTATTCCATTCAATATCAATTTTGTTTTAGACGGATTAGACCTTCGACATTATTTTGATTCTATTGTAAGTGCCGATGATGTATTAGAAAGTAAACCAGATCCAGAAACTTATTTAAAAGGTGCAGCTGAATTGGGTGTATTGCCAGCAGAATGTATTGTATTTGAAGATGCACCTAAAGGCGTAGAAGCTGCACAGAGAGCGGGTATGCGGGCAGTTGTATTAACCACCATGCATGAGGAACACGAATTTGCTGCCTATGACAATATCATACAATTTATTACAGATTATAGCGCGTTAGATATTGAAAAATTAGTGTAAAACTTACTTAAATTCTGTATTTTATATTGTACTTAAATTCATTCAAAGTATTTATTTAAAACACTTTAAACAGAAAGGAATAGTAGAAATTTCAACTAGTGTAATTGTCAAGAGCTAAAATAAAAACAGGCTGTATCTTAAATGATACAGCCTGTTTTTATTATGAAAACTTTTATCAGTAGTTCTTTCTACCAGAATCTAACATACATTAATGTAATGATAATTAAAGTAGTAACCACCATTGCCATATGCGTTGGTGATAATTTGAACATGGTTTTGTCTAAGATAAAAGCTTTTGCATTTACTGCAGGTCCTGTTATGCTTACGCCAATCATTGCTACCATTGTAAAGAAGAATGACCATCCCATTCCAACTAAGAAAGGAATTTCAAATCCGCCTTTACCATTCGGAAACGCTGTGTACAACAAAGTTTCGTTACCAAATACTTGTGGTGCATAATTATTAAAGAATAAGGCCAATAAGAATCCGGTAATCAACCCTACAATTGCTGCTGTAGCTGTGGTGCGCTTCCAAAAGAATCCTAAAATAAACATGGCAAATACACCTGGGCTAATTAGTCCAGTATATTTTTGAATAAAGGTAAATCCACCTTCACCGCCAATGCCTAATAAATCATCCCAAGTAAATGCAATTGATAGTGCCATAGCTGCTAAAATAGCAATCCTACCTACCCATACCATTTTCTTTTCGCTAGCATTGGTATTGATGTATTTTTTATACAAATCGAGGGTAAAAATAGTAGAAATACTATTTGCCTTACCAGCCAAAGATGCTACAATAGCAGCAGTTAAAGCCGCTAATGACAAGCCTTTCAAGCCAGTTGGTAAAAAACCAAGAATAGAAGAGTAGGCATTATCTGTTAAGAATTTTCCACCAGCATTCATTTCTTGTTGTAAAGAACCATTCTTATACAAAACATAGGCAGCAATACCAGGTAGCATTACAATAACAGGCATTAATAATTTTAAAAATCCTGCAAATAAAATACCTGTTCTAGCAGTTTTTAAATCTGCTCCCAATGCACGTTGTGTAATGTATTGGTTACATCCCCAATAGTTCAAATTCACAATCCATTGACCAGCAAAATACATCGTTAAACCTGGCAATATCAAGTATTTGTTAATCTCAACCTGAGGGGTTGCTGCGGTAGGTTTTTTAAGTATCATATGAAAATGATCTGGTGCTTGCACTAATAACTGGTTGAATCCTGCTATTGCATCTTTTCCAAATCCAAATTTTTCACTCACTAATGTTAATGCAATATAGGTGGTAGCTAAACCGCCAATAATTAATACAGCTACTTGAATAATATCGGTGTAACCAATCACCTTCATTCCACCAAGTGTAATAAAGATGGCAAAAACAGCAAGTAATAACATAACCAAGTGTAAGTTGGTTCCACCTGTTAAGTTATTAATGGCTGTTGCACCCAAAAACATAATAGATGTAATGTTTACGAATACATATAGGAATAACCAAAAGATGGTCATTACCAAACTTACTGATTCATTATACCTTGTTTTTAAAAACTGTGGCATTGTGAAAATATGGTTCTTTAAATAAACCGGCATAAACCATACTGCAATAATAATTAATGCAATAGCAGCTAACCATTCGTAACAAGCCACTGCAATACCCACAAAGAAGCCATTGCCGCTCATTCCTATGAATTGCTCTGCAGAAATATTTGAAGCGATTAATGAGGCGCCAATGGCCCACCATGTAAGCGATCCTTCTGCAAGAAAAAAATCTTTGGTATCCATTGTACCTTTCTTTTTTCTTTTATAAATCCAATAACCATATCCTGATACAATCAAGAAATAGATTAGAAAAATAACATAGTCGATGTTGGCTAGTTTACTGTTCATGAGCAAGCAATTTTGAGAGTTTAATATTGAATTTAAAATTTTTCTGGCGCTACAATTTATTTATAAAAAGATTCATTCCAACGTAATTCATTTTTAAATTGGTATAGTTGGGTTTCTTTTCCAATTAATAAGTACTCAATACCAGCCATTTCTGCAAAGTCTTCTAAATGTTCTGAAGACAAGTTTTGGCTATAACAAGTATGGTGAGCGCCCCCTGCTAAAATCCAAGCAGCACAACCTGTATGCATATTAGGATAAGGTTTCCATAAAACACGCGCTACTGGTAAATTAGGTAATTGGTCGAATGGTTTTACTGCCAATACTTCGTTAACCAATAACCTAAATCGGTTACCCATATCAACAATTGATGCATTTAGTGCAGGCCCAGGACCAGAATTAAAAACCAGTCTTACAGGATCGGCTTTACCGCCAATACCTAAAGCATGTATTTCGCAACTTGGTTTTGCATCTGCAATAGACTCGCAAATTTCTAACATATGTGCGCCTAATACCATTCTATTGTCTGGATGAAAATGGTAAGTATAATCTTCCATAAAAGAGTTGCCGCCTTTCAAGCCGCTACCCATTACTTTCATGGCACGAACTAGTGCGGCTGTTTTCCAATCGCCTTCTCCTGCAAATCCATAGCCTTTAGCCATTAATCTTTGAGCTGCAATGCCAGGTAGTTGAACAATGCCATGTAGGTCTTCGAAAGTAGTAGTGAAGCCTTTGAAATTTCCATTCTCTAAAAATGTTTGAATGCCAATTTCAATTTTTGCGGCATCACGCAATGAACTATGTTGGGCACCTCCTTTTTGTAAAGTTGGAACAAGTGTATAACTATCTTCGTATTCAGCTATTACTTTGTCTATGGCAGATTCAGAAACAGCATCAATTACAGCTGCTAAATCGCCAACTCCATAAGTATTTACAGAGTAGCCGAATTTTATTTCTGCTTCAACTTTATCGCCTTCGGTAACAGCAACATTGCGCATATTGTCTCCAAAGCGCGCGAATTTAGCACCTTGCCAATCGTTCCAACCCGCTGCTGCACGAATCCATCCATTTATTTTATTTAAAGATTCGTGGTCTTGCCAATGTCCTACCACCACTTTTCTATTGATGCGCATGCGACTCATAATAAAACCAAACTCTCTATCGCCGTGTGCACTTTGGTTCAGGTTCATGAAATCCATATCCATGGTAGCCCAAGGGATATCTCTATTAAACTGTGTATGAAAATGGAGTAAAGGTTTTTTTAAAATTTTTAATCCACCAATCCACATTTTTGCAGGTGAGAAAGTATGCATCCATGTAATCACACCAATACAGTTGCTTTCGTTATTCGCTGCTTGCATGACTGCAGAAATTTCGTCGGCAGATTTTACAGTTGGTTTATATACAACGCGTACTGGAATTTCTGGGGCTTGGTTTAGGTATTCTGTAATGATGGCAGAATGTTCTGCAACTTTTTGCAGTGTTTCTTCGCCATACAAATCTTGGCTGCCCGTGATAAACCAAACTTCTAATTTTTTTAAATCAATCATTGTTATTTTTTTAGGATCTTTTTTATTTACTTAATAAATCTATTGCGGTAATTTTTTCTGGAAACCAAACGGTCATTTCTCCTTTTCCTCTATTTGCCCAAGCGTAATAAGGAATTGCTGTGAATGTTTGCTGTTTGGTATTAATATCAATTCCATTTTTATTTAATTGTACAACAGGTGTTTGTGTTTTCAGTACAGTTACACCATTTAATAAATTAGCATTATATGCTGCTGTGAATGCTGCATCTGCAGGTACAATAATATTGGAAGTTTTTCCATTATTGTCTTTCCATTCTGCACAATATACAATTGGGCCTCTTTGTAAAGCAGTTTTGCCAATATTATCTGTTATTAGAGTATCGGATTTTATTCTTTTAATTTCTAAGGGCAGTGCAACTGTTACTTGGTCATTTTTATTCCAAGTTCGGTGTAATATCGCGTAACCATTTTGTATTGTATAGTCAACTGCTTTGCCATTAATGCTAATAGTGGTTTTCGTTGTTGACTGTTTTGCAAACTGGTATACATCAAATGGAATGGCTTTGTTTTGTGCCCATCCTGGAATGCGAATTAATAAATTGAAATCAGTTGTTGCTTTTGGAGAAATGGTGAATTGTAATTGGCCGTTCCAGGGATAATTATTTGTTTGAGTAATTTGAACAGCGGTATTTTTTAATTGGATAGTGGCGGTTCCTGCAATAAATAAGTTTGCGTAAATACTATCATTTTTTTGTGCATAGATATAGCCAGGAATAGCGGGCATTAGCCGTGCAATATTTGTTGGGCAACAAGAACATTCAAACCATCCAGAGCGCGTGCCTTCCATATCTGGATGCTTAAAATAGTTGTGAATTTGTAAGGCATTGGTATAAAAAAAAGATTTTCCATCTAGGCCAACTCCCGATAAAAATCCGTTGTAAAGAATTTTTTCTAACACATCAACATATTGCGCATCGCCGTGCAATAAAAACATCCGTTGATTAAAATAAATATTTGCAATTGCAGCGCAGGTTTCGTTGTATGCTGTGGCATTCGGCAAAGCATAGTTTTCGCCAAATCGTTCTCCATCACCAATAGATCCTACACCTCCTTGCACATACATTTTTTTACCCACTTCGTTTTTCCAAATTCTATCTACTGCATTGAGTAAATCTTTATTGCCTGTAAGTGCTGCTACATCTGCCATTGCGGAATATAAGTAGCCTGCTCTAACGGCATGCCCTTCTGCTTCTTGTTGTGCTATTACAGGAACATCATCTTGCCAATACGCTCCATTTTTAAATGGGTCTTTGCTTTTGTTATCGTATCCTTTATACTTGCCTCTTTCTTCAATAAAAAATGCAGCAGTGGATAAATAATTTTGGTTACCAGTAATGCGATATAGTTTAACCAAGCCCATTTCAACAATTTCATGACCTGGTGCTACATGTTTTTTATCGGGTCCAAAAACAGCACATACAAGGTTGGCATTCTTTATGGCAATATCAAGTAAGGTTCTTTTTTTTGTGGCTAAAAAATGTGCGGCAGCCGCTTCATACAAATGTCCGGCATTGTATAATTCATGACTCATTTCTCTTTCTTTCTCCCATCTTACTTTACCAATCCATCCATGGACATTAACAGGGTCAATGGTTCTAGCGGTATATAAGTAGCCATCGGGCTCTTGTGCATTGCCAATAATAACAATTAAACTATCTAAATATTTATCTAGTGTAGCATCGGCATGCATGGCCAAAGAAAAAGAAGCACCTTCAACAGTTTTATAAATATCGGTATCATCAAAAGGGTATCGCGTGCAAAATTTCCCTGATTTTAATGCAGCCATTTGAAAATTTTTCACCCGACCTGTACTTTCGCACCTTTCAAAAGATGCAGGTATGGTTACTTTTCTATTGGTTTCAATTCTAGGCATCCAGAATCGATCGTTCAATTGTACATGCGTAAAATCAACCGACTGAATAGGGTAGTCTTTTTGTTGTGCATTTGCTGCAAAAAAACAAACGAATGAAACAGTGAATAAGTGTTTTTTCATACCCAAAAATTACAATTTAATTTAGCGCAAATTGTTATTGACCATAATAAGAATCTGCTCCGTGTTTGCGCTCGTAGTGTTTTTTTATCAATGCATCTTTAAGTTTGGGCGCAGATGGATTAATTTGTTCTGTTAAATAAGCCATTCTTGCCAACTCTTCTAATACTGCTGCATTGTAGACTGCTTTGTTGGCATCTTTACCCCAAGTAAAAGGTGCGTGGTTACCCACTAATACCATTTCAACTTCTTTGTAATTAAAATGTAAGGAATTAAAATGATTGATAATTTGTAAACCTGTTTGATATTCATAATCACCTTCAATCAAAGTATCATCCATTGGAGGTGCACAGGGTATATCAACCGTGTTATGATCGGCATGTGTGGTACCATAAATTGGAATGGCTCTTTGAGATTGTGCCCAAGCCGTTGCATAAGTAGAATGTGTGTGTACAATACTTCCTATATGATCCCAATTCGAATATAATACAGCATGTGTTTTTGTGTCGGATGATGGGCGAAGTGTTCCTTCAATGATATTATTATTAAAATCAACCACCACTATTTTTTCAACTGTTAAGTCTTCGTAAGGAACACCACTAGGTTTAATGGCAAACACTTTTTTTGAATGGTCTGCAACGCTTACATTGCCAAATGTAAATAACACTAAACCAAGTTTTGGTAATTGCATATTTGCATCGTAAGCGGCTTGTTTAATTTGTTGATACATGCTTTTAATTTGTATTAATTCGATTCAATAAAACTACCTAAGTTTTGGTATTTAACCATTCGCTTTGTATAGTATTCGGTATTTGATGGGTTGGGATAATAAGTTGTTTCAAAACCTTGTCCCATGGCTTCCATGGCTATTTCAACAGATGCATGAATTTGTGCGGCAGTAGCTGCAAACATTGCTGCGCCTAGTGCACAGGTTTGTTCGCTTTTATGAATTCTAATTGGCATATTCATTACATCACTCATTACTTGCATAATATACGGAGATCTTTTGGCAACGCCGCCTAATCCTATCAAACCTTTAATTTGAACACCTTCGCTAATGAATCTGTCTACAATTGCTTTTGCGCCAAAACAAGTGCCTTCAACAATGGCTTTAAATAGTGCAGGCGCATCAGTTGCTAAGTTCAATCCACTAATACTGCTTTTAAGTAATTGATTGGCATCAGGTGTGCGTCGGCCATTCAACCAATCTAGTGCAATTGGGTCGTTTTGGTTGAGGGGTAATGCGGCTGCTTGGGTACTTAAAGTAGGAATTATTTTGTTCGATATTTCTTGCTTTAATTTTTCGGCTGTACTTGCATCTATACTATCTGATTCATTTAATAGTTGGTCAATTGGCCATGAAATTAAATTTTTAAACCATGCATAACTATCGCCAAATGCCGACTGACCGGCTTCTAATCCAATCATACCAGGTATTACAGAGCCGTCTACTTGTCCGCAAATACCGCGCACTAATTTATTATCCATATCAACTTTTGGTGCCACTAACATGTCGCAAGTAGAAGTGCCCATTACTTTACTTAAATGATAGGGTTCAATTTGACCACCCACTGCACCCATATGTGCATCAAATGCACCTACTGCTACCACTACATTTTCAGACAAACCAAGTTTTGAAGCCCATTGTGCACTTAAATTACCAGCGCTTGTATTAGAAGTATAAGTTTCAATACCTAATCGATTTGAATGACCGTCTAATAATGGATCGAGTTGTTTAAAAAATTCATTCGGCGGATAGCCACCAAAATCTGCCGACCAAAGTCCTTTATGACCTGCAGCACAAACACTGCGTTTCATTTCGGATGCATTCGTTTTTCCAGTTAATAAAAACGGAATCCAATCGCAATGTTCTACCCATGTATAACAAGCTTTGGCAACTGCTGCGTCTGCTTTTAAAATATGTAATAGTTTGGCCCAGAACCATTCAGAAGAATATATTCCGCCAACAAATTGTAAATAATTAATAGGAAATTTTGTAGCGTGTTGGTTAATTGCAGCAGCTTCATTAACAGCAGTATGGTCTTTCCACAATACAAACATGGCGTTTGGATTTTCGGCAAAAGCTGGGGTTAATGCTAGTGGAGTACCCGATTGGTCAACGGCTACAGGACTTGATCCTGTGGTGTCTACACCAATACCCCTAATAGCTGCAGCAATAGTTGGTCCAGCTTTTTTTACACAATTAATAATGGTTTGTTCTAGTCCATCAATATAATCTTGCGGATGTTGTCGAAATTGGTTGATGCTTGGATTGCAATATGCGCCTGCTTTCCAGCGAGGGTAATAAAAAATATCTGAGCAAATTTCTATTCCGTTACTTGCATCTACAATGATTGACCGAACAGAATCTGTTCCGTAATCTACACCTATAACAAAATTTTTATTTTCCATATAGCATTTAATCTTCTAATTCGTGTCAATTTAACACTTATAATTTAATATTTATAAAACTGGTTGAATATTTTATAGGAGTATGCTTATTTTAAATTGTCGGGATTAGGTATGAAATTTAAAAAAGCATGGAATTTAGCCGCATAGCGTCTTTTATCTAATTTATAATAGTAAGCGCCTTTTTTAGAACTTTCTTTGTCTTTGTCTTTTTGCTTGACTAAGAGTTTTGTAGACTGAATTTTTCTACTAAAATTTCGTTTGTCGAATTCAGTATCAAAAATCCCTTCATACAAGCTTTGCAATTGCGGCAAAGTGAATTTTTCTGGCAATAATTCAAATAGAATAGGGTGGAATGCTGCTTTGTAGCGCAATTTTTCCTTTGCCATCACTACCATCTGGTCGTGGTCGAAAATTAATTTTGGTATTTTTTGAATAGGAAACCATTCGGCATGAAAGTCGGTATTGATTTGTCTTTCGTATTGGTTAATATCAATCAAGGCAAAATAAGCAACAGAAATAGTTCGCTCTAGAGGATCACGATCTGGACGTCCAAAAGCGTGTAATTGCTCTAAATAAACGCCTTCGAGCCCTGTCAGTTCATTTAATATTCTTGCTGCACCATTTTCAAAATCTTCTGATTCTCGAATAAAACTACCAATCAAACTCCATTTGCCTTTTTCTGGTTCGAGGCTTCTTTGTACTAATAATAGTTTTAACTCAGTACCATCAAAGCCAAAGATGATACAGTCTACTGCTATTAAAAGACGGGTTTGTTTGTAATACTTTGGCATAATAAAATGAATAGCAATTATAAGCTACTGGGTTGAATTTTACAAAATTGAAATTTTTCAAACAATTTCTGTAATTAATAAGTGTAAAATATACAATTAATTAGATTTCTCACTAATTTTACCCTGTTGTTTTTTCACAAACTGTTTGAGTGAGCGAGTGAGATTAACAAAATCGAAAAATTGAGCTGGGCGTAATTGTTCCGGCTCGATTTATGTTTAATAGATAAATTGCTTCTTATGCCGACTGAATTGAATCATTGCATTGAAACAGTGAGAACCGTTTTTGTGTCTAATTTTGGACATCCTACACTATTTGTACAATCGCCAGGAAGAATTAATTTAATAGGAGAACATACCGATTATAACCAAGGGTTTGTATTGCCTGCTGCTATTGATAAAGCTATTTATTTGGCGATTGGCAAAAGAGAAGACAAGGAGGTTCATTTAATTGCGGCTGATTTAGCCGATAGTTTTTCTGTAGCATTAAATAACTTAAATTTTTCTCAGCAAACATGGTCTAATTATTTAATTGGGGTGGTTGACCAATTGCAAAAAAATGGGTATCAAATAGGTGGATTTAATGCAGTAATTGCAGGGGATGTTCCTTTGGGGGCAGGCCTTTCAAGCTCTGCTGCTGTTGAATGTGCCACGGTTTTTGCATTGAACGAACTCTTTGAATTGGGGCTCTCAAAAATTGAAATGGTGCGTTTGGCACAGAAAGCAGAAAACGAATTTGTAGGAGTGAAATGCGGTATCATGGATCAGTTTGCAAGTATGTTTGGTAAAACAGATGCAGTGATTCAGCTAGATTGTCAATCACTAGATTATAGTTATATGCCCTTTAACCAAGAAGGCATTAAAATAGTGTTGTTAGATACTAGGGTAAAGCATTCATTAGCATCAACTGAATATAATTTAAGAAGAGAAGAATGCGAAGCGGGAGTAAAAATTATCCAAGAAAAATATCCTACAGTGGCTAGTTTGCGAGATGCAACGATGCAAATGGTACAGGAGTGTTTAGCAAATGCAGACCAAAAAATTATTGATCGATGTAGTTTTGTTGTGGCAGAGATTAAGCGTTTACAAGACGCCTGTAAAGACCTAGAAGCCGGAGATTTGAAGGCTTTTGGCAAGAAGATGTATGAAACGCACGATGGATTAAGCAAGTTGTACGAAGTTAGTTGTGCAGAATTGGATTTTTTAGCCGATTTTGCTAAAACAGATGCAAGTGTTTTAGGTGCTAGAATGATGGGTGGTGGATTTGGAGGTTGCACCATTAATTTGGTAGAAAAAAATGCGGTTGAGGCTTTTGTATTAGCTGCAGGAAATGCTTTTCAAAAAGCATTTGGAACTGAAATGAAACCTTATATTGTTTCTATTGGAAATGGTACAAGCTTGTTAGATGAAAATGTAATTTTTTAAAATTTACCATATGCAAAAATTAACGATTGCTTTCGCTTTTTCTACGGTGATACTTATGGCTAGTTGCGCCAATCAATCAACTAATAATAATGCGCTGAAAGATAGCACTAGTGCGCCTTCTAAGTTGGCATACCAACAAGAAGTAGCCAATAAAAAAGTAGACCTTTTTGTATTATCTAACAAGAATAAATTATCGGTTTCTATTACCAATTTTGGTGGTAGAATTGTAAGTTTTTTTGTACCAAATAAGTCTGGTGGTTTTACGGATATTGTTTTAGGATATGATAGTTTAAATCACTACCTCCATAATAGCGAAGCTTTTTTTGGCGCCTTAATTGGTCGTTCTGGAAATCGTATTGCTAAAGGCAAATTTTCTTTAGATAATCAAACCTATACTTTGGCAATCAACAATACACCGAATGCTTTACATGGTGGACCAACTGGTTTTCATAATAGGGTTTGGACTGCTAATCAAACTAGTTCGCAGTCTCTAGAATTAACCTATTTATCTGCCGATGGAGAAGAAGGTTATCCAGGAAATTTGACTGTAAAAGTGGTATATACTTTAGCCGACGATAATAGTTTGCAAATGGACTATACCGCATCTACCGATAAAAAAACAGTGGTTAATTTAACCAACCATGCTTACTATAATTTGAATGGCGCGGCATCAGGAACCATTAACAACCATTTGTTAATGATTAATGCAGACAATTATACCCCTGTAGATAGCACATTAATCCCAACAGGTGTATTGGCTTCAGTTATTGGTAATCCTTTTGATTTTAGAACCCCAAGAGCTATTGGAGATAGTTTATCAGTAGTTAATCAACAATTAAAAAACGGATTGGGCTACGACCACAATTTTGCTTTAAATAGAAAACCAGGGAATGATTTACAATTAGCTGCATCTGTTTATGGGCCAGCTACAGGGATTTTTATGGAAGTTTTTACACAAGAACCTGGTATTCAATTTTATGGCGGTAATTTTTTAGATGGAAAACTAGTTGGAAAGCATGGCAAAGCCTATGAATATCGGTCTGCATTTTGTTTAGAAACACAGCATTTTCCAGATGCGCCAAATCAACCAAATTTTGCAAGTACTGTGTTAGTGCCAGGAGCGGTTTACCATACAACTACCCAGTATAAATTCAGCGTTAAATAAGGCTTTTTTAACAATAGGATAATTTTATTTGCGACAGGATGCAACAGGATGCCTTTCTAAATTAGTGGGCTTAACTTTTGCGTCTATATCACTGCT
>JBAXPJ010000017.1:0-44167 GCA_037132335.1 Sediminibacterium sp.
CATTTATAGTCTTCCATTTTTAATTTCTTCTACAACACCCGGATCCAATAGTGTTGAAATGTCGCCAACACTATCCAATTCGCCTTCTGCAATTTTGCGTAAAATTCTGCGCATAATTTTACCGCTTCTGGTTTTTGGCAGCCCAGTTACAAATTGAATTTTATCGGGCTTGGCTATGGCGCCAATGATTCGTGTAATGGTTTGTAAAATATCTTTTCTTACCAATTCTCCTGTACCATGTGTGTCTTGACCGTGTGATCCTTGATAAATAACAAAAGCATAAATGCCTTGTCCTTTAATATCGTGCGGATAGCCTACTACTGCGCTTTCTACTACACCAGCGTGCATATTAATGGCATTCTCTAATTCTGCTGTACCAATACGGTGGCCACTTACATTCAATACATCGTCAACCCTTCCTGTGATTCTATAAAAACCATTTTTATCTCTTAGTGCACCATCGCCAGTAAAATATAAATTAGGATAGGTTGCAAAATAATTTGTTCTACACCTTTCATGGTCTCCATAAGTGGTTCTTAAAATACCAGGCCAAGGTGATTTAATACATAGGTTTCCAGAAACAGTTTCATCGCCTTGTGCTATAACTTCTTTTCCATTTTCATCAACCAATACCATTTCTAATCCTGGCATTGGGAGTGTGGCCCAACTAGGAACTGCTGGTGTAATGCCGGCAAGGTTACTAATTAAACATCCACCAGTTTCTGTTTGCCACCAAGTGTCAACAACGGGGCAATTGTTTTTTCCAACGTGTTCGCTATACCAATGCCATGCTTCTTCGTTTATCGGTTCTCCAACAGTTCCTAAAATTTTTAAAGAAGAAAGATTTTTTCCTTTTAATGGTCCTAAGCCAAAACCCATTAAAGATCTAATGGCAGTAGGAGCGGTATATAAAATATTTACTTTGAATTTGTCTACAATATCCCAGAACCTACTAGCATCTGGAAAGGTGGGAACCCCTTCAAATATAAGGGTGGTAGCGCCTGCACTTAAAGGTCCGTAAACAATATAACTGTGCCCAGTAATCCAACCAATATCTGCGGTGCAAAAATGGATATCGCCAGTTTTATATTGAAACACATTTACAAAAGTATAGTTGGTGTACACCATATAACCGCCACAGGTATGTACTACGCCTTTTGGTTTTCCGGTTGATCCAGAAGTGTACAAAATAAACAAAGGATCTTCTGCATCCATTACTTCTGCAGGAAAATCATAAAGACCCATTGTTTCAACTTTTTTAATTTCATCTTCCCACCAAACATCTCTACCCTTTATCATTGAAACTGCTGTTCTTGTTCGTGTACAAACAATTACTTTTTTAACGGTTTTATTTCCAATAAGTGCGTCGTCAATAACAGATTTTAAGGGAATATCTTTAGCGCCACGATATGCGCCATCGCAGGTAACAACAAATTCTGCTTGTGCATCATACAATCTATCTGCAATACTTTGTGCAGAGAATCCACCAAATACAACACTATGTACTGCACCAATTCTAGCACTTGCTAAAACAGCAATAGCTAGTTCTGGAATCATGCCCATATAAATACAAATACGATCGCCTTTTTTAACGCCATTGTTTTTTAAAACATGTGCAAACTGACAAACTTTTTCGTGTAGTTTTCTATAAGTAATAATGCGATGGTGTTCTTCAGGATCATTGGGCTCCCAAATGATGGCAGGCATATCCCCCTGTTTTTCTAAATGCCTGTCTAAACAGTTTTCTGTGATATTGAGTTTGCCCCCTTTAAACCACTCTATTTTTGGTTCGGTGAAATTCCAATTCAATACCTCATCCCATTTTTTATGCCAAGTAAAATTTTCTGCTATATCGCCCCAAAACGCTGCTGGATCTTCAATACTTTTTTGGTAAGCAATTTTATAAGCGTCGTATGATTCAATTTGATAAGGATAGTGCATAGCAAAGCAATTTTAATACCGTTATTAGTGCTGTAAATATAAGCCAATTTGCACGTAAAATTCTTATCATACCATTAACCAATAAACAACCAATCATATACTTGCTTTCGGTATTTTTACAAGAAATAGTTAGGTATGAGTATAGAAGTGGAAGGCTTAGAAAAAATATATGGCACGCAAAAAGCCGTGGATGGCATTTCATTTTCTATTAACCAAGGAGAAATTGTAGGATTTCTTGGTCCCAATGGTGCAGGCAAAAGTACAACCATGAAAATCATTACAGGCTATTTAACTGCCAATGCAGGAACCGTAAAAGTATGCGGAGAAAAAATTGAATTAGATCCAATAGCAGTGAAAAAAAAGATTGGCTATTTACCCGAAGCCAATCCTTTGTATCCAGAAATGTATGTGCGTGAATATTTAGATTTTATAGCTGGGGTTCATGGCATAAGTAATAAATCAGCGGCTATTGAAAAAGTAATAGCATTAACAGGGTTAACGCTAGAGTCGGCAAAAAAAATTCATCAATTATCAAAAGGCTATAAGCAAAGAGTAGGGCTTGCTGCTGCATTAATTCACAATCCAGCGGTATTAATTTTAGACGAGCCCACAAGTGGATTAGATCCTAACCAAATTATTGAAATTAGAAATGTCATCAAGGCGCAAGGGAAAGATAAAACAGTTTTATTTTCTTCACATATTTTACAAGAAGTAGAAGCCATTTGCGACCGGGTAATAATTATCAATAAGGGTAAAATTGTAGCCAATGATAGTTTGGCCAATCTACAAAAAACAAAGAAGGACTCTTATCAGGTTCGGGTTGTTTTTAAAGAGTCTGTTTTAGCAAGTAGTTTTGCGCAATTTCAAGCAATAGATGGGCTAACAGCAATTACGGAATCTACTTATTTAATAGACACCGCCAATCCAGAATTGGTTCGTAAACAATTGCTATCACTAACCATTGCAGAAAACCTGAACATCGTTTCATTACAAACAGAAGGCAATAGTTTAGAGGATATTTTTAGAACATTAACAGCAGCTTCAGCGTAAAATCTAATAAAACAAGGGGTTGTAATCGGTAGGAATGCTTAAATTGCACCCTCATTCAGTTATAATAATCACAAACAAGCAATCATGAGTTACATTGTAGAAGTTCATGCCCGTCAAATTTTAGACAGTCGAGGCAACCCAACCGTTGAAGTAGATGTATTAACCGATGACGGTGCAATGGGCCGTGCAGCTGTGCCAAGTGGCGCAAGTACTGGTATTCACGAAGCAGTAGAATTACGCGATGGCGATAAAAAGAAATATGGCGCAAAAGGCGTTTTAAAAGCAGTAAAAAACGTAAACGATATTATTGCTGAAACCTTAATTGGTTATGATGTTTCACAGCAAGCAGCAATTGATCAGGTAATGATTGATTTAGACGGTACTCCTAATAAAGCAAAATTAGGTGCCAATTCTATTTTGGCAGTGAGTATGGCAGTAGCAAAAGCAGCAGCAGACGAAGCTGGTTTACCATTGTTCCGTTATATAGGAGGAACCAATGCTAAAACTTTGCCTATTCCAATGATGAACATCTTAAATGGTGGTGCACATGCCGACAATAAAATCGATTTTCAAGAATTTATGATTGTACCAGTAGGTGCTCCTAGTTTTAGTGATGGATTGCGTTGGGGTGTAGAAATTTTCCATGTACTTAAAACAGTATTGAAGAAAAAAGGATACAGTACAAATGTGGGAGACGAAGGTGGATTTGCACCAAATATTCAAAGCAACGAAGAAGCCATTGAAACTGTATTAGAAGCAATTACTGCTGCAGGATATAAAACAGGTTCTCAAATTGTTATTGCTATGGATGCTGCAAACAGCGAACTATGGGATAACAAAAAGAAAAAATATGTATTCCATAAAAGCAGTGGTAAAGAAATGAGCAGCGATCAGTTGGTTAAATTCTGGGAAAGCTGGGTTAAGAAATATCCAATTGCTTCTATTGAAGATGGTATGGCCGAAGACGATTGGGATGGTTGGAAAGCTTTAACCAACGCAGTTGGAAGCAAATGTCAATTAGTTGGAGACGATTTATTTGTTACCAATGTAAAACGTTTACAACAAGGAATTGATAAAAAAATTGGTAATGGATTACTAGTTAAAGTAAACCAGATTGGAACGATTACCGAAACAATCAATGCAGTTACTTTGGCGCAACACAATGGCTACAATACTATCATGAGTCATAGAAGTGGTGAAACAGAAGATACTACTATTGCTGATTTAGCAGTAGCATTAAATTGCGGACAAATTAAAACAGGTTCTGCATCACGTTCAGATCGTATGGCTAAGTATAACCAATTGCTACGTATTGAAGAAGCATTGGGCAATACGGCTATCTATCCAAAAGGCAAGATTAAATTTGGCACAAAATAATTTGACTTAAATGTAGTTAGCAACCCGAAATTATTTTACATTCGGGTTGCTAATTTTTATTGTATGATAAAAAAAATAACAAAAATACTTACCAACAAATATATTCTAGCGAGCGTATTTTTTATAGTATGGATGTTATTTGTAGACCAACGCGATTATTTTCAACAGCAAGAACGCAAGGCGGAGCTTCAAAAGTTAGCAACCAAAAAGCAATACTATCAACAGGAAATTGCTAAAGCTAAAAAAACACTTACAGATTTACAGAGCAACCCAGCTGCACTTGAAAAGTTCGCCCGCGAAAGATATTTGATGAAAAAAGACGGTGAAGAGATCTTTACAGTTGAAGATTCGGCCCATATTAAATAATTTAGTTATTCTTTCGTTCAACCCATTATTGTAATTTTCTTGGGTTTATTAGGCCCCAACCGCAATATAATTTACAGATCGCCGTTTTTAGAATACCGTACCCTCTTAGCCATTTTTGTATCATTTTATGAAAGAAATTAAAGCGGAGGATTTAATGAGTTACCTATACAACGAAGCGTCGCCAGAAATGACTGATGCTATCCAAAAAGCCATAGCCGAAGACCAATCTTTAAAAGATCAGTTAGACTTACTGCAATTGGGTATGCAGCAACTAGATAAATTAGATTTAAAATCGCCTAGTGATGCCACATTATTAGCTATCATGGCATATGCCTCAAAAAAGAATGCTGAATAATTCAATTCCAATTACTGGCCCGATTTAATATGACCAAAAAACAACGCTATCAAACAGCCATTGAATATTTTTTAACCAATGTGCCCGTGGCTGAAACGGAGTTGCTGTATGATAATCCGTTTCAATTATTGGTGGCAGTTATTTTATCTGCACAGTGCACAGACAAGCGTGTGAATCTAACAACACCTGCCATTTTTGAGCGATATCCCACTGCGGCAAAAATGGCAAAAGCTAGTTTCGATGATTTGTTCCCAATCATTAAAAGCATTTCTTATCCGAATAATAAAACCAAGCATTTAATTGGCATGGCAAATATGCTAATGACTCAATTTGCCGGAGAAGTTCCCATGACAGTAGATTCTTTAGTGCAACTGCCTGGTGTAGGAAGAAAAACAGCCAATGTAATTACCAGTGTAATAGACAAACAACCAAATATGGCGGTTGATACGCATGTGTTTCGCGTATCTGCAAGACTAGGTTTAACAACCAATGCAACAACGCCATTAGCTGCAGAGAAACAACTCATAAAAAATATTCCTGCAGAACTAGTGCATACGGCCCATCACTGGCTTATTTTGCACGGACGTTATACTTGTTTGGCGCGAAGTCCTAAATGCACCGAATGTGGCTTACAAGCAATTTGTAAGTATTATGCTAAGTTGTAATTAAATTCTTTTTTCCTTTTACCAATTCATAAGAATGGTCTACAAATTGTTGCAACTGTTTGTTAGAAATACTTCCATCAATAATAATGGTATTCCAATGTTTTTTATTCATATGCCAACCAGGAATAACGGCAGCAAATTCTTCGCGTAATTCTAGTGCCAAATCAGGATGGCACTTTACATTAAATTGTAAGGGATGACTGTTGAAATCAGTTAACAAAAACATTTTTCCATTGATTTTGTACACCAAATTATCGGGTCCAAAAGGTTGCGTTTCTTCGGCCCCTGGTTTACTAAGTGTATAATTCCGTAGTTGTTCTAAATCCATTTGATTTTTTTAGCCGACTATAAATCTAGTACAATTTGAATATTCCTTTTAATTGCTTTTGTTTGTTCAGGGTTTAATTTTCCAATTCTTTCTAAAAGCCTTTTGTTGTCAATGGCCCTAATTTGATCAACGAGTATATCGCTAGGTTTGTCTAATTGATTTTTTCTTAAATGCACCCGTAGTAATTCAATTTCTGGCTGAACATTTGAAGTAATTGGGCAAATGATTGTAGAAGGATGGGTGTCATTTAACAAATTTGTTTGCATCACTACAACAGGTCTGGTTTTACCAGGTTCAGTACCCATTCTAGGATTTAAATCAGCCAACCAAATATCAAATTGTTTAATTTTCATCAATTAGCATTTCAAGCTCATGTAATAATGCTAGGGATTCTTTGCTTGATATTTTAGACTCCTTTATTAGTTGTTTTTTAAGTAGTTTTCGACGATTAAATAGGTTGTAAATATTTACTGCTTCATTAATATATCTGTTCCTTGCTAAATTTAAAACAGTTGTTATTTCTTCTGCTTCATCAAAAATTTCGTCATCAAGTTTTAGTGAGAGGGTTTTCATCAAGTTATTTTATTGTAAAAGTATATACAAAAAGTATATACTAGTATTTTAATTTAAAAAACATCATTCTTTATTTAAAGCTGCTTGATCAATAAACTGCTCGGCGGTCATAATGGGTATTTCTGCAGATTTATAGTCCTTTAAATTTCTTGTAAGTAAAATTTTTACTGCATGTTCAGTTGCTGTAAAATATTGAATACCATCTGCTGAGTTCAACTGATAAGTGCAATTTAATAATCTAAAACTACTTTCCTTTATTTCTATAATGTTGAAAATCCAATAAAATCATTTTATTAACTGGGATATGGGCAAAAAAAAGCAACCAATTTTCAGGGTTGCTTTTTTAAATCTATTGTATTTGGTACTATAATAATTTATGTACGCAGTCTACTAATTCAGATTTGGTAATAGGAATACCCATCATTTTATTGTAAGGAATTGCATCCACAAAATACTGATCGCGTATAATTCTAACCAATTGACCGTTGTTAATTTCAGGCACTAAAACCTTGTCGAAATTTTTAAGAATCTCTCCTAAGTTTTTAGGGAACGGACGCATGTAACGAATATGTGCATGGCTTACAGCATGACCTTCGGCTTGTAATTCATGACAAGCGCTTTTAATAGAACCGTAAGTAGAACCCCATCCTAAAATCAATACTTTGCCTTTTTCTGCACCGCTGTCAATAGTTTGTAGCGGAATATAATCGGCTATTTTATCTACTTTGGCTTGACGTACATTAATCATGTGTTGGTGATTCTCTGGTTCGTAGTTTACATTACCAGTTACATCTTGTTTTTCTAATCCTCCAATACGGTGTTCTAAACCAGCTGTACCAGGTACTGCCCAAGGACGAACTAATTTTTCGTCGCGCTTGTATGGTTTATATTTTTCGTCGCCTTCGTCTTTTGTTTTTTTGAAATTTACTTCAATTGGTTTTAAATCGGCAGATACAGGGAACTTCCAAGGTTCAGCACCATTGGCAATGTATCCATCACTTAATAAAATAACGGGAGTCATGTGTTGCACAGCAATTCGGCAAGCTTCATATGCTGCATCAAAACAATCGCTTGGTGTAGATGAAGCAACTATTGGAATTGGCGCTTCTCCATTACGTCCATAATATGCTTGCATCAAATCACTTTGCTCTGTTTTAGTTGGTAAACCTGTAGAAGGACCACCACGTTGTATATTAATAATCAGCAAAGGGATTTCCAACATCATTGCCAAGCCCATTGCTTCAGTTTTTAAAGCCATACCAGGTCCTGATGTGGTAGTAATTCCTAGAGCACCGCCATAGCTAGCACCAATTGCAGCACCAATACCAGCAATCTCATCTTCTGCTTGGAAAGTGCGAATGCCAAAGCTTTTGTATTTACTTAATTCGTGTAGAATATCAGTAGCCGGTGTGATAGGATAAGTTCCTAAGAAAATAGGCAATCCGCTTTTTTCACTTGCCGCAATCAAACCATAAGAAAGGGCTTGATTGCCCATAATACTTCTGTATAAACCTGGAACCATTTTAGCTTTGTCAACCTTGTAGCGTGTGGTGAAAGCTTCAGTAGTATCACCATAATTATATCCAGCTTGTAATACTTTTACGTTGCTATTTAAAATGGTTGGTTTTTTGCCGAATTTCTCTTTTAAGAATTCGATAGTAGTTTCTAAACTACGGTTGTACATCCAGTAAATCAATCCCAAAACAAACATGTTTTTGGCACGATCTCTTTCTTTAACACCTAGGTCTGTAAAGTCTTTTAAAGATTCACGGGTAAGTTTGGTTACATCAACTTTCATTAAGTCGTAACTGTCTAAACTTCCATCCTCTAAAGGATTTATGCCATCTGGATAATTAGCCAAACGCAAATTACGCGTATCAAAACCATCAATATTGGCAATAATTTTACCGCCTTTTTTAATGCCTTTTAAGTTAACCTTTAAAGCAGCTGCGTTCATTGCTACTAACACATCGCAATCATCTCCAGGCGTGTAAATTCGCTCACTAGAGAAATGCAGTTGAAATCCACTCACACCAGGTAAAGTACCTATTGGAGCCCTAATTTCAGCTGGAAAATCTGGGAAAGTTGCCAAGTCAATTCCTAGCATTGCAGTATTGTTGGTAAACTGCTGACCCGTTAATTGCATTCCATCGCCGCTATCTCCGGCGAACTTAATTACTACGTCTTGTAGAAGTTCTTCTTTTCTATTCATCATTATCAATTCAAAATATGACGCCAATGCAATCAAGCATGGCTATTTCAGTTGTTTTTGTGCTTCAGCAAAAAGCTGATGTTTAAAAGTTGCGCTAAGATACTACAACTGAGAGGTATTATTCCCGTTTTTTCGGTTTTTCTCTCATAAATTCTAGGTAATTAACCATTTTTTATATGTGTTAGAACCCTAATTCTGTTTGTATCTTTGAAACTATAATTCGATTCGCAATGCCAAAATGCTATAAGAAAACGAAAATGATATCATTTGTACTGATCTGCTTTGTGGCAGGTTTTGGGTCTTGTAATCAAGCAAGCTCAACAAGTCAACAAATGAAGGATTCAGTAAATAAATCTGCTTTAAAATTGAGTGGAAGTTCTGAAAACGAGTCGGTTGCATTCAAGCAAAACATCGATACAACTAAATCAACCATCTATTTAACTTTCGACGACGGCCCTCAAAAAGGCACTATTGGTTGCTATAACACTTGCAAAAGCTTAGGGGTAAAAGCTAGTTTTTTTATGGTAGGATTGCACCAAAATGCTAAATCTGATGGCAAGAAGTTGGTATCTATGATTCGAAGCGATTATCCGGAGTTCTTACTAACCAATCATAGTTATACGCATGCAAAGGATAAATACAAGGATTTTTACCACCATCCTCAAGCGGCTTTAATTGATTTTTTAAGTGCCCAAGATTCTTTAAAAGTGCCTAAAAAAATTATTAGACTTCCAGGAAATAGTGCTTGGGTAACAGCAGGAGATGTAAAAAGTAGCCAGTTAGTAAGTGCAGTAACACATTTATTAGATAGCGCTGGATACAATGTAATTGGATGGGATCTAGAATGGAATTTCAGTCATAAAACAGGCCGTCCCATACAAACAGCCGAAAAATTAGCCGCTCAGGTGGATAGTGCATTTGCGCACCAAAACATGCATGTCCGCAAGCATTTAGTAATTCTTACACATGATAGAATGTTTCAACGCCCTGCAGATAGTTTGTCTTTAGTTAAATTCATTGGGCTGCTAAAACGCAATCCAAACTATGTTTTTGAAACTGTTGACCATTTGCCAGGATTAAAAAACTGATTATTTTATACGGTTAACCCTAACAATCAACGAATAATTTTATCATTTTCTTCAGGAATTTCAAGCATAATCGCTTTATTATTGTAGTATATTTGTAATTGAAAAAAATTAAAACTATGGCAATTTTTAAATCGGGTAATCCTACTTTAACCGAAAAAATGTTTGATAAAAGTACCGCTGTGATGGCCGAGAATCAAGGCGTTATGAGTGTGCGTGGTGCAATTAATAAATTTGGATTTTTAATGTTGATGGTCATTGCTGGCGCCGCTTATAACTGGCAATTGTTCCAAGAATTAAAACAGTCTACCATGACTATTTTAATGATGGTGGGTGCTATTGGCGGATTCGTTATTGCACTTGGTATTACTTTCAAACCCAATTGGGCAGCCTATTTGGCGCCTGCTTATGGTTTGCTACAAGGTTTATTTATTGGCGGTATATCTGCTATTATGAATAAGCTTTTTGAAGCAAAATATCCTGGCTTAGTAATGCAAGCAGTTGGTTTAACTTTTGGTGTGGCACTTGCTATGTTTTTGCTGTATAATTTTAGAATTATCAAAGCGACCGAAAAATTCAAATCGGTTATAATAGCCTCTACACTAGGGATAGGTATTTTTTATTTAATCACTATGGTATTAAATATGTTTGGTGTGAATGTAAGTTTCATGCACGATTCAAGCTTATTGAGTATTGGCATTAGCTTATTTATAGTAGGAATTGCTGCTATGAATTTAATTCTTGATTTTGATATGATTGAACAAGGAGCAGAAAGAGGTGCACCTAAATTTATGGAATGGTATGGCGCATTTGGTTTATTGGTAACCATTGTTTGGTTATATATTGAAATGCTAAAATTATTGAGCAAATTAGGTAGTAGAGACTAATTGTTTTTTTAAAAATATGCTAAAAGGCTGTATCAGATTTGGTACAGCCTTTTTTTATTCTATCGAATTAGCAAATCAACTTGTACCCAAAACTAAATTTGATTTTAAAATGTAGCAGTAAGTTTTTTTAAGAAAATTCAAATTTGCAAATACAGTAACTTACACGTTTAAAATTGGGTGCAATATGCAATTCGACCGCCAAGATTTAACCAATGAGCAATTAATATCTTTCTATCAGCAGCTAGTATTTCCTAGAATGGTGGAAGAAAAGATCTTGGTATTGTTGCGCCAAGGAAAAATTAGCAAATGGTTTAGCGGCATTGGTCAAGAAGCAATTTCTGTAGGGAGTATCTTAGCCCTGCAACCAAACGAATGGGTAATGCCCTTACACAGAAACCTTGGTGTTTTTACTGCTAGAAATATGCCATTGCACCAATTATTTATGCAGTGGCAGGGAAATAAACAAGGATATAGCAAGGGCCGAGAAAGGAGTTTTCATTTTGGAAGTAAAGAGCACGCCATTTGTGGTATGATTTCGCATTTGGGTCCGCAATTAGCCGTAGCAGATGGTGTTGCATTGGCGTATCAATTAAAGCAAGAACAAAAAGTGGTGCTGGCTTTTTCGGGCGATGGCGCAACAAGTGAAGGCGATTTTCACGAAGCACTAAATGTTGCAGCAGTTTGGAATTTGCCTGTTATTTTTTTAATAGAAAATAATGGGTATGGATTAAGTACGCCTGCTAATGAACAGTATCGTTGTGCGCAATTAATAGATAAAGCAAAGGGCTATGGCATGGAAGGTATTCAGGTAGATGGCAATAATATTTTGGACGTTTACCATACCATTAAAAACGCTAGAGCATATTGTATAAAAAATCAAGCACCTTACTTAATTGAATGCCTAACCTTTCGTATGCGCGGACACGAAGAAGCGAGTGGCGTTAAGTATGTGCCAAAAGAATTATTAGAAACCTGGGGCAGAAAAGATCCAATTAAAAATTTCGAACAGTTTTTAATTAAGGAATCGGTTATTACTGAAATGGAAATTGCCTCTATTAGAAATTCATTTCGTGAAAGCATTGAAACCGAATTGCAATTAGCGTATCAAGCAGTTGATGTAATACCAGATACCAACGAAGAATTGGCAGATGTATATGCTCCTGTCATTTCAAATAATACAATTGAATTAAACGAGTTGGAAATTCAATTAAATAATGCACAAACAATTATTCCAGAAAAAAGAATGGTGGATGCTATTAAAGAAGCATTGCGCCAAAGTATGGCAGCACATAGCAATTTAATTTTAATGGGGCAAGATATTGCTGAATATGGAGGGGCTTTTAAAATTACAGAAGGCTTAGTAGCGCTATTTGGAAAATCACGCGTGCGTAATACCCCGCTTTGTGAAAGCGCCATTTTAGGCGCTGCGCTAGGCTTAAGTTTAGAAGGATTTAAATCAGTTGTAGAAATGCAGTTTGCCGATTTTGTAACTGTTGGGTTTAATCAAATAGTAAACAACCTAGCTAAAATTCATTATCGTTGGGGCCAAAATGCATCGGTGGTTATTCGAATGCCAACAGGTGCTGGGGTAGGTGCTGGTCCATTTCATTCGCAGAGTAATGAAGCATGGTTTACACATGTACCCGGATTAAAAGTAGTATATCCTTCTAGTGCAGCTGACGCAAAAGGTTTATTAATTGCGGCCATCAATGATGGCAATCCTATATTATTTTTTGAGCACAAAGCTTTGTATAGAAGCGTGAGTGATTTTGTGCCTGATGAATATTATACAGTTCCAATTGGACTTGCAAAAACAGTAAGCATTGGGTCAGATATTAGTGTGATAACTTATGGTGCTGGCGTTCATTGGGCAATGGAATACGAAGCGCAAAATCCTAACATATCATTACATATTATTGACTTGCGTAGTTTATTGCCACTAGATTATGCTGCCATAAAAAATGCGGTAGAAAAAACCGGAAAAATACTGATTTTACACGAAGACAATTTAACAGGAGGTATTGGTGCCGACATTAGTGCATGGATTAGTGAACACTGTTTTGAACACTTAGATGCACCAGTAATTCGCTGTGCTTCTTTGGATACACCCATTCCTTTTAATACAGCACTAGAAAATAATTACTTAGCAAAAAATAGAATCGACCAAGCCATAAAAAAATTATTAGCGTACTAAAATAATTGAATCCCATGCAAAAAAATACTTACGCCATATTGTTTAGTTTGTTGTTTTTACCAATGCTATTACTAGCTCAAACAACCACCTATCAAGCCCCAAAATTTACAGATAATAATCGCGCAGAAAAATTGGCAAAATATTATCCGTTGGTAGAAAAAATCTATAGCGAATACGCTACAAAAAATCATTTTCCAGGGTATTCATTTGGTATTGTATTAGATGGAAAGCTAGTTTATTCAGGTGCTGGAGGGCTTACAGATATTGATAAAAAAACGCCAGCAACTACACAATCGATGTTTCGAATTGCTTCTATGAGCAAGAGTTTTACGGCAATGGCTATTTTAAAATTACGCGACGAGGGTAAATTAAAATTAGACGATCCTGTAGCGCAATATATTCCTGAAATGAAGGGGCAACAACTAACCAAAGATGCACCCATTATGACGGTTAGAAATTTATTGTCTCATTCGGCAGGATTTCCCGAAGACAATCCTTGGGGCGACCGTCAGTTGGCTATTTCAGATGCCGATTTAATTGCCATGATAAAAAAAGGAATTAGTTTTTCGAATGATCCAGGTTTGAATTATGAGTATAGTAATATGGGCTTTGCAATGCTAGGATATATTATTAAAAAAGTAACCGGTATACCTTATAGCGACTACATTGAAAAAAATATTTGGCAACCACTCAATATGCAAGAAGCAAGTTGGGAATATTCTAATGTGCCTGCTCAAGCACTCGCACATGGCTATCGTTGGATCAATAATAATTGGCGCGAAGAAGCATTATTGCACGATGGTATTTATGGGGCGATGGGTGGTATGATTACTTCAATAGAATCATTTAGTAAATACCTGGCTTTTCACCAATCGGCATGGCCTCCTAGAAATGATATTGAAACTGGCCCAATTAAACGAAGCTCTGTACGAGAAATGCACCAGCCTTGGCGTTTTTCTTCATTAAATGCTGCCTATAAATATCCTAGTGGAAGGGCTTGTGCCATGGCTGCTGCTTATGCCTATGGATTGCGTTGGTCTAAAGATTGTGAGGGTAGAGAAACCATTGGTCATACTGGTGGTTTGCC
The DNA here is from genome assembly GCA_037132335.1 of Sediminibacterium sp. Taxonomy (GTDB): domain Bacteria; phylum Bacteroidota; class Bacteroidia; order Chitinophagales; family Chitinophagaceae; genus Sediminibacterium. The sequence goes on from JBAXPJ010000017.1 coordinate 14,121, forward strand.
TGGTTTTGGAAGTAATTGGGTGATATTGCCTGAGTATGGTTTAGGCGTAATGTTTTTTGCAAACCTTACCTACGCACCAACATCATTAGCTAATGTACAAGTGTTGGATACATTAATCCGATTAACGGGAATTCAGCCCCGACAATTACCAGCGTCAAAAATTCTTACACAAAGAAGAGATGATTTAGTAAAAATATTACCACAGTTTAATAATGCCCAGCAATCGGGTATTTTTGCGGTTAACTTTTTTGAAGATTATTTTACAGAAACACTAAAAAAAGAAGCTACAGATATTTTTGAAAAAGCAGGTGCTATTAAAAAAATTAATGAAGTGATTCCAGAAAATCAATTACGCGGTTATTTTATTGTAGAAGGAGAAAAAGCCAATATCCATATTAGTTTTACACTTACGCCAGAGAATCCTGCATTAATTCAGGAGTACCATATTAAGCTTATTGATAAATAAATTATTCTCCAGGATGGTATGATTTTTCAACATGCTTTAGTACATCTTCTTTGTAAAATAATACCTCTTTAAATTCACCTTTGGTATAAGGTATTGCTTGGTCTGAAAAATGTTTGGAATCACGATCACTTGATTCACCGCCAGCTAGTAAAGATTTTGCGATTACTTTTTTGCCAAATTCAACTGCGCAAATAAAACTATTGCCATTATAGCCATAGCGTAAATTAGTATTAGGGTATGCTTTGCTAACAAAAGAGGGTAAGCATCCCCAAGTAGAAGCCGCAAACCCAGATGGGATGCTAGGTTCAGCGTCATTGTATTTCTCAACAATATTGCCCGTTAAGCGTTGGTATCGATTGATTTCGCCCCAAGGTTTTTGCCAGGTTCCAAATTTAGCAGTCAGCTCTTTCGTTACTTCCAATAAACTATTTAAAAGCAAATTAACATTATTAGACTCAGTAAAAGCAGTTGTTTTTTGTACCTGATCTGATTCATCTTTTCCATTAGACCTCATAATTGTAGGAAATAATTTTTGTCCCCATTCAATGGCTAGTGTTGTTGCAACGGATGTTGCTGATGAATTTCTATCCCAGTTTTTCAATAAAGCAATTGGTGCAGATAATGCGGTAAAATTTGTATCTAATTTATTTTTTTCATAAGCGTTGAGTAATGCAGGAATGAGCAAGTCAAATGCTGCAAGATGTGTGTCGTAAGCAGACTCAATCACTTTATTGATGTTAAGTTGCGTGCGATCTTTAAAAATTTTCACTGCATTTAATCCCCTAAAATTTTCTCCATCAAGTGCCATATAATGCGGGTAATTTTCTTTTTTGGGGCTACTTATTCCAGAAACAGTAAATGGCGTTGAATTACAATTTTGTAAAAACCCACTGCTTGGATTATATACATGAATCATTTCGTTTAAACTATGAAGCCCTTTCCATTCTGTAACACTTGTGCTTCCATCAACTGGCTTCGACCAATTGTATGCGGTATCTCTTTTTGGAATAAAATTACCATGCCAATATGCAATATTTCCTTTGTCATCTGCAAACACGGTATTGTTTGAAGTATTAGCCAGCATTTCCATATTTTTTTTGTAGTCTTCAAATCCTTTAGACTTAGTTCTTTGCCAAGATTGTATTAAAGACTTGATAGATCGATTGTTGGCTTTTACAGAAATCCATTGACCATTTCTTTTAGCCATAACAGGTCCATGGTGTGTGTAATAAGTTTTAAAACTTTTAGATAATAGTTTACCATCCGCTAAGTACTGGATAGCTATTATTTTTTCAGTTACTGGCAATTGTTGGTCATTGTACTGATACCTATAACCTTTGTCGGTTGCTTGTACTTTTTCTATATATAAATCTGCTACATCGCTATAGCCAGAAGTATGCATCCAGCCACAGTGTTCATTGAATCCTTGGTACACAAAAAACTGTCCCCAAGTAACAGCGCCATAAGCGTGTAATCCTTCTAAACTTTCAACAGCTACTTCTGGTCTAAAATAAAAAGTAACGTGTGGATTGATATATAAAATGGCATTACCAGAAACTGTTTTGGAAGGCCCAAATGCAAATCCATTGGAGCCGCTTGGTAAGGGTTCTTCAAATACTGTATTATTTTTTGCTAATGGAACGATTACTTCATTTGAATAAAATGCTTTTAATTCATTAACAGTAACATCGCCTAAATTAATAGCACCAATACTTCCATCGGTCCACATGAGTGCATACCATGGTTCAAAATGATTTAGCAGTAATGGTTTTTTAGTAGGATGCTTGTATATATAATAATTAATGCCATCTGCATGTGCAATTAATAATTTTTTTAACCATTCATCGGCTTGTTCAAAATCTTTTTTTGCTGCTGCGGAATCAAGTATTATTCTATTTAATAAGTCATTGTATACATCCGATATGCCGTTTATTTCAGAGAGCCTTCCTAGTTTTTCTATATAGTTCATTTCAACTCGCCTAAAATCGTCTTCGCATTGGGCATAGATTAGTCCAAAAACAGCATCGGCATCTGTTTTTCCATAAATATGTGGCACACCCCAATTGTCTCTAATTATGGTTATTTGCTGTGCTTTTTTCTCACACCTATTTAAATCTGCTTTATTGAAAAATTGCGCAGTTAATAATAAAGGGCATAGTAAAATGACTGTAAATAATTTCAGTTCGAATAAACAATTGAATTGTTTTAAAGTAAAAATATTTTTCATTGATATTTATTTATTAGCTCTTAACACCTTTCCATTTCTACTGCCATTGTGAACGCCATCGTTAACAGTTATTTTTCCATTCACTATCACATATTTAAATCCTGTAGAATACTGGTGTGGCTTGTTATAGGTTGATTGGTCTTGCACTGTTTTTTCATCAAACACTACAATGTCTGCGGCAAATCCTTCACGCAAAATTCCGCGGTCTTTTAATTGAAATTTTTGTGCAGGTAAAGAAGTCATGCGCCTAATGGCTTCTTCTAATGAAATAATTTTTTCGTCTCGAACGTATTTAGACAATACCCTAGCATTAGTACCATAACCCCTTGGATGTGGATTGCCCGAACCAAATACACGAATACTCGCATCACTTGCAAACATATTAAATGGATACTGCATAATATTAGCAACATCTTTATCACTCATGCCATGAAACACCATTCCAGCGCCACCTTGCTCCATCATTTCAATAATGGTGATTGCTTCTTCTTTAGCAGTATGCGGTTTGCCTTTTAATAAATTCACTTCTTCAATGCTTTTGCCATTATAACTACTATCGGCTTTAAAAGAAGCAACAACAGGGTAACTAAAATGTTTCAATTTTCTTTTTTGAAGTTTCTTTATCATGTATTGAACAACTTCTTTTCTAATAGTTGTTCTTGCTAGTCTTGCTTTAATAGAATCTTCTCCATCTGCCAAAATCCAATCCGGAATTAAGGTGCTCAAAGAAGTACTACTGGCAGTGTAAGGATATTGGTCAATGGTTACTTCTAATCCTTCAGACCTTGCTTTAATAATCATGGGAATGGTTTCTTTACTGCGTCCCCAGTTTTGCTGACCACTTAATTTAAAATGCGATATCTCTACAGGAATATTGGCTTCTCTACCAATATGCAATGCTTCTTCAATGGCTTGGGTTACACTATCTGCTTCGTCGCGCATATGGCTCGCATAAACGCCGTGGTGTGCAGCTGCAATTTTTGCGAGTCGTACAATTTCAGTTGTTTTAGAATAGGTGCCAGGAATATAAATTAGGCCAGTAGACAATCCTACTGCACCATCATTCATGGCTTTTTCAACAATCGCTTCCATTTGTTGCAATTCTGCTTCTGATGGATCTCTATTGGCAGAACCCATCACTGCTTTTCTAACATCGTTGTGGCCAATTAATGAAGCGATATTTATTGAAAGATGTAAACTATCAATCATTGAAAAGTACTTGCCTAAATTGGTTTCAGAAAGGCCACAATTACCGGTAACAACACTAGTTACTCCGTCGTAAATAAAATTTGTGGCAGCTGGATTTTTCCGCTCATCTCCTTCAATATGGGTGTGAACGTCTATAAATCCTGGCGATACTATCAAGCCAGTTGCGTTTAGGGTATTGGTTGCTTTCCATGTATTTAAAGCACCGATTTTAATTATTTTTCCATCTTTTACGGCAATATCAGCGTAAAACCAAGAATTGCCAGTACCATCTAAAATTTTGCCGTTTTTAATAATTAAATCGGCTTGCTGTGCTTTTGCAGCGCTTGAAATGAGTAGAAAAATTGCAATTAGCTGTTTCATTGTTTGTTTGGATATTGCACATTAATATAAAGAAGCTTCAATTTAGGATGAATTTTTGAGCCAATGGCTAAATTTTCCGGATCCTTGGTCTATTGTAAAGCCGTACTTTTGCAGACTGAAAATTTAAACAGGATATGTTAGACAAGCTCGATGCCATTAAAGCCAGGTTTCATCAGGTGGGGATTGCCCTCACCAACCCTGAGATTATTAATAACCAAAAAGAATACGGTGCGTATAGTAAAGAATACCGTTCTCTAGAAAAAATTGTTGAACCATACGAAACATATAAAAGGGTTTTAGCTGATTATGATTTTGCCAAAGAAAGCTTGAATGGCAATGACGAAGAGATGCGCGAATTGGCCAAAATGGAATTACCCGAAATTGAATCTAAAAAAGACCAACTTGAAAAAGAATTAACCAAACTTTTAATTCCAAAAGATCCTCAAGACGATAAAAATGCCATCATTGAAATTCGTGCTGGAACCGGTGGTGATGAAGCTAGTTTATTTGCTGGTGATTTATTAGGAATGTACCTACGCTATTGTTCTAAAAAAGGCTGGAAAACAAGTGTGGTAAGTGAAAGCGAAGGAACTGTAGGCGGATATAAAGAAGTGATAGTAGAAGTAACTGGCGAAGATGTGTACGGCACTTTAAAATTCGAAAGTGGGGTGCATCGTGTACAACGCGTTCCTAACACTGAAACTCAAGGCAGGGTGCATACTTCAGCAGCAACTGTTGCGGTAATGCCAGAAGCCGAAGAAGTAGATTTTGAATTGAAAGAAAGTGATGTAAAAATGGAAACTGCCCGAAGTGGTGGTGCTGGTGGTCAAAACGTAAACAAAGTAGAAACAAAAGTATTCCTTACACATATTCCAACAGGGGTGGTAGTGGTTTGTCAAACTGAAAGGTCTCAGTTGGGTAACCGCGAAAAAGCCATGACAATGTTGCGTACTAAATTATACGAAGAAGAAGTACGCAAACACGAAGACGAAATTTCTCGTCAACGAAAAACTTTGGTTAGTACGGGCGATAGAAGTGCTAAAATACGAACCTATAACTGGCCACAGGGAAGGGTTACAGACCATCGCATTGGTTTAACTTCTTACAATTTAGATGCTGTAATTGGCGGTGAAATTGAAGACTTCATTGAAGCTTTACAAATGGCAGAGAATGCAGAAAAAATGTTGCACCAATAAGTTGAACGATTAGTTGTTTTTGGCGCTGTCTGCTTGTGCTTTTAATTTAAGTTCCCAAGCCCAGGCTGTTTTCATCATGTCGGTGAGATTGTATTCAATTGTCCAACCTAATTGGGTAATAGCGGCATCATTGTTGGCAAATATGGCTACTACATCCCCCGGACGTCGTGCAGCAATTTCGTAATTTAAAGCAACCCCACTCACTTCTTGAAAACTTTGAATGGCTTCTAAAACAGTTACGCCAATACCAGTTCCCAAATTGAAAATATCACAGGCAGTTTTATTTTTTTCTTGCGCTAAATATTGAATCGCTAAAGTATGTGCATGTGCAATATCGCATACATGAATATAATCGCGAATACAACTTCCATCACGGGTATCATAATCGTTACCAAACACTTTCATCTTTGGCAATTTGCCAATAGCGGTTTGTGTAATAGCAGGCACTAAATTTTGTGGTCTACCTATTGGCAATTCGCCAATAGCCGCGCTAGGATGGGCTCCTACCGGATTAAAATAACGTAATAAAATAGTATTGCAGCCGCCATTTTTTGTAAAATCTTGTAACATTTCTTCGCCCATTTGTTTGGTGGCTCCGTATGGAGATTCAGCTTTTTTTATGGGTGATAATTCTGTAACAGGAATGGCATCGGGGCTACCATATACCGTACAAGAAGAAGAAAATACAAAGTTCGGAATGCTAAATTCTTCAACGCATTTTAGCAAATTAATCAACGAAAACAAATTGTTTTCGTAGTACAAAACGGGTGCGGTAACTGATTCTCCTACTGCTTTATAGGCAGCAAAATGAATAATACCAGCAATATCTGTATTCTCTTGAAACACGGCTTGTGTTTCGTCGAAATTCTTTAAGTCTACTAAATAATTTTTTACTTTCTTTCCTGTGATTTGCTCAATACCTGCAATGGAAAAACTAGACGAACGAGAATTATCGTCAATAGATATTACCTCGTAACCATGGTTTAATAAATCAACTATTGTATGAGATCCAATATATCCGCAACCTCCTGTAACTAATATTTTTTGCATAGGGTATAAATATCCTACAATATTAATTCAAGTAATTCAACAAGCGGCTAATCAACCAAATATTAAATGAATAATTTCAGAATATAAAAGATGGTAGCAGCTAAAATAGCCGAAATAGGGATGGTTAAAATCCAAGCCCACAATAGGTTAATGGTTACACCCCAACGTACTGCACTCAGTCTTTTGGTAGCACCTACGCCTATAATTGAACCAGTTATTGTATGTGTAGTTGAAACTGGAATTTTAAAATGCTCGGTTAAGAATAAAGTAATAGCACCTGCAGTTTCTGCGGCAACACCTTCTAATGGGGTTACTTTGGTAATTTTAGTACCCATTGTTTTTACAATTTTCCATCCACCACTCATGGTACCAAGTCCAATGCATAAAAAACTTGTAAATGGTACCCAACCGTATTGGTCTACAAATTGGTTAAAGTTCATATGAACACCCAGGGTTCCTTGGTAGTAAATCATAGCAGCACCAATAATTCCCATTACTTTTTGGGCATCATTACCACCATGTCCAATACTAAAAGCTGCTGAAGAAACTAATTGTAAACGTTTAAACCAATTCTCTGCTTTATAGGGGTTCGATCGCTTACATATATGCACAATTAGTATCGTGATAAAAAATGCAATGATCATTCCTATTAAAGGCGCTAAGAAAATAAATAAGAAAGTAGGAATAACTTTTACGTAGTTAATAACGTGGTGGTCTAAATGACTAAATCCTTTTGCATTGGCAATTGCCGCTCCAATAAATCCACCCATTAAAGTATGAGAAGAACTAGACGGAATACCAAACCACCAAGTAATTAAATTCCAAATAATAGCAGCAACAATTCCTGCTAACAATACTTGTAATGTAATAAATTCTGGGTTAACCCATTTTGCAACGGTATTACCAATTCCAAATTCTTTGAAAATATATTTTGAAATAAAAAAAGCTGCGAAATTAAACATAGCTGCCCATAAAACTGCCTGAAAAGGAGTTAGTACTTTCGTGGAAACTATTGTGGCTATTGAGTTTGCGGCATCATGGAATCCATTGATGAAATCAAAAACAAATGCAAGTACTATAATAACTATGAGTAAGGTAAACATAAGCAGTTTTTTTTAGCTTGTCATTTTGGTTAGCAATATAAACTAGCCAGTAATGCAACAGTGGTCTACTGTTTATGCGTATTTAATAATGATTGATTCAATTACATTGGCAGCGTCTTCACATTTATCTGTAGCAATTTCCATTACTTGATAAATTTCTCTTTTCTTAATCACTTCTTTAAAATCATTCTCTGTTTGAAACAAAATTTCAATGCTCATATCAAACACATCGTCTGCTTGATTTTCAATACTATTTACTTTAACCATCGCTTCGGTCATTGCTCGTAAGTTTTTCATATCGCGCAAACCAAATACTGCTTTTTTAATTTCAATAGTACCTTGTAAAATAAGGTCGGCCATTTTCTGGATACCTGTATCGTTCGGGTTTACATTATAGAAATTAATTTTTTTAGAACAAGCGTAAATATAGTCGGCAATATCATCTAGAGCAGAAGCCAAATAGTGAATATCTTCTCTGTCGAAAGGCGTAATAAAATTTCGTCCTAATTCAGTAAAAATACGGTGTGTATTATCGTCGTTTTTGTGCTCTAGGTCTTCAATTTGGGCAAGATATGATACACGTTTGTCTGCATCAGCCTCACTTACCATTTCTTTGAGTTTAATACCCATTTCGTGGACTTTTTCGGCTACATCTTCAAATAGCTCGTAGAATACTTTGTTTTTTGGCATGAAAAATTTACCGAAAGAGTTGATACCCATGATTTAAGAATTTGCTGCAAAAATAGGCTGATGCTATCTAGTGTAGGCAGATAACAATAAGTTAACAATAAGGTAATATAGGACTCAAGAAAAGCAGTAAAAAGAATTGTTATATATTAGTCTTTTTTCTTCTCTAAAGTGAAACCAATGGTGGTTCCTACGTCTAATTTACTTCTAACATGCATGGTTTGACTATGCGCTTCAATAATATGCTTACAAATAGCCAAGCCCAAGCCAGTGCCTCCCACATCCCTGCTTCTGCCCCTGTCGGTTCGGTAAAAACGTTCAAATATTCTAGGCAAATGTTCTTCTCCAATACCAATGCCATCGTCGCTAAATTCTACTAACACATGTTTCCCGTCTGTTTTATAGATACTCGCTACAATACTGCCGTCTTTTTTGCCATATTTGGTGGCATTTTCAAGTAAATTATTAATTACCTGTCTAATTTTTTCTTTATCTGCATAAACACTAATAGGCGCTTCGCATCCACTTTTAATAGTGGCTTTAATATTTTTTACAGATGTTTTAATAGACAAGGTTTCATATACCTCTTTTATTAAATCTTGAATTATAAACTGTTCTTTATATAAGGGTTGTTCGCCACTTTCAAGTCTGGTTATTTCATCTAAATCTTCGGCTAAGTTAACCATGCGGTCTACATTTTTAGCCGCATTTTCTAAAAAACGTCTACTGACTTCTGGGTTATCAATAGCCCCGCCCAATAAAGTGTCTACATATCCTTGTATGGCAAAAATGGGGGTTTTAAATTCGTGCGATAAGTTCTGTAAAAACTCTTTTCTATAGGCCTCATTGTCTTTTAATAATTCTATTTCCGCCTTGCGTTGTTCGGCCCATTTTTCTACGTCTTCTCTTACTTCATCAATACTTTTTTGGGGTAAAATGTATTTGTAATAGGTCTCTTCTCTTTTATTGGCCTTTGTTTGATAGATAAACTTATAAATCAGTTTAATTTTTCGATAGATAAACCATTCGAGTACAAATTGTATTAAAAAATAGCTTAGTCCAAAACTCACAACCAATACCCAAATAGCTACTATCCAGTCGGCTCTAAGCAAGCCAAATATAATTGCATTTGGTAATGCCAAAGCCAATGCAGTAAAGGCAGAGAGTTGTTTGGGAGAAAAATTCTTTGGATTTAACATGGGTTTATTTCAATCGGTCTTATATCCATTTATTAGCAAGATAAATCATTGAAATGGAAAAGCCGCTTTGAAATTTATTGGTCAAATTTATATCCAACCCCTTTAACAGTGGTGATACATTCAATACCCATTTTTTGACGAATCTTACGGATATGTACATCAATGGTTCGATCGCCTACAATGACTTCATTACCCCAAACCTGCGATAAAATTTCGTTACGTAGAAATACCCTACCTGGTCTAGATGCTAATAGGTGTAATAATTCAAATTCTTTTTTAGCCAATACTACATCCTTTCCATCAATGGTTACCATGAACTTAACTGGATCGATACTGATATTGTCAATTACAATTGTTTTACTATCACTTGAATGGTTATTGGCCCTTCTAAATAATGCATTCACGCGGCTAATAAGCACTTTTGGACTGATGGGCTTATTGACATAATCATCTGCACCAATTTCCAAGCCTTTTATTTGAGAGGCTTCGTCGCTCAAAGCAGTTAAAAAAATAATCATTGTTTTTTCGAACGTAGGCTGTGTTCGTAAAATGGCACAAACTTCTGTACCTGTTTTTTTAGGCATCATAATGTCTAAAATAATCAGGTCTGGGTTTAGTTTTTTAGCTTGTTCTATTGCCTCATTGCCATCTTTTGCTGTAAAAACTTCATAGCCCTCCTTGGTAAGGTTATACCCCACAATTTCTAAGATATCCGGTTCGTCATCTGCTATTAAAATTCTCTTCACTTTGGCTTCCATGTTAACAGTAAGTTTACACAAACTTAATTTTAATGATTGGCAATTTGGGTATTTCTCCTTATTATGTTATTGTTAACTGTTTAATTGGGTTATGCTGCATTTTGAGGTGAAATGGTAGTATTTTTGGCTGATAGTACTATGAAACAAGCTTTTCTTCTAATAATAACCTGTGTTTTTTTTGGGCGCATCATGGCCCAAACACCAGCCAATATGCCGACTATTCCTGCTATAAGGGTTTGGCACCACGAAGACATTATAGGATCGCAAAAAAAAATACAAGCACTCTTTGCTACAACGCGCGATACTGTCAACAAACCTAATTGGCAACTAGATTCATTCAATCATCATATTACTGCTATTAGAATAAATATTGAATTGAATAATAATTTAAACAACAATGATAAATTTAAATGGCTACGCAGTACCAATGAAATACTAACCAGTTTTATTTATGCCTTTAATGTGCACCTAATTCAATTATCTGAACTAACGCCACTGGTAAAAGCATTTGACAAGGCAATGGGTTTAGCTATTGCAAACCAATCGGTATATACCATTTTTGAACAAAATAGTTTAGCAGTTGGATCCATTTTAATTGACAATTATGGATTAGTAACTAATAAAGGCATTGCCATGGCAAAAGATTTATTGGTCTGGAAATATTGTCAATTATATCCAGAAAAAATTCTCGCAACTTTAAGTAATAATCCATCTAATATTTTTGCCGACACCTTACTTGTACAAGCGGCTTTTTTAGATCCAGAAAAATTATATAATTATGCTGCTGCACCCAATGCTTTAGGAAAAAAAATACAATCAGTTAATCATCGACTTGTTAAGTTAATTGGCCAATTTTCAATTACCAAAACAGGTAGAATGTACATGCCTTTTTTAGATAATTTATACCATAATACAATAACAGTTAACGAAATTACGCCACTATTAACAACCGAAAATGCTGAAAATTATTACCAGCTATTGGTGCGAACGCGTATTGATTATATAGCAAGAATGCAGCATGCAGATACCCCCATTCTTGTAAAGGTATTAACTGATAAATTAAAAGACAAGGCAGTTGAGCTATATATCAATGAAATCAATGCTTTGCACGAAGAAAAAAATCCAAAAATTAGGTTTTTGTCTTTAGAAAAACTAAGTGCCCAAGACTTATATTATTTGGCAGTTATGGGCGAAGCAGAGATGTACACTTCTAGTTTTGTAAGTGGTATTTATCCCCGTATTTTTCAGCGGATGAAAAAGCCAGATGCCAATGATTTATTAGAGTCGGTGCATAATGATTACGTAAAAAAATTTATTAAAATTTCTGCTGCCTACAATACACTCGATGACTTTCTACAAAAAATGGATTCTAGTATTGCTTTCACTAGAATGAAACAGTTTGTTGATGGGTTAGAAAAAACAAAAAGTTTAGAAGAAGCTGTAGATGTGGCTGATGCATTTACTAGCATTTATCAACCAAAGTTTAGAAAATTAATTCTAGATCAGGTGCATGTAAATTTATTAGCAGCACAACAAAAAAAACAAATCCGTTCCAAAGTTATTTATCAATTATTGGAAACCATCTTTGCTTCAATGGATTCAACTAATCATATTGACATTGCTGCAGAACTTGGTATTGCACCAGTTTATTTTATGCCAAATAAATTATTGCAAAATGCCCAAGGAAAAATAATCATACAGCAATTTTTTTATGGCGATAAAGATGGCATGACAATTTTTAATGCTTTTGTTACTTCATTTACGCCTGCCAAATGGAAAATTATCCAGCATAAAGATTGGATAGAAATTGCCTCAAAAAAAGGGGTGCCCATTAGTATCTATGCCAATCGTCCATTAAACCAAGAGCAAGATTTAGACGAACAAGCACAAGATGTATTAATTGATTATTTAAAATCGCAACAGTTAACACCTTCAGTAGTGATTCATAGAGGGCATAGTTATCATTTGAGTTCCACAATTGAAAAACTAGCATCGTCGGCTAAACTGGTAATTTTAGGGGGTTGTGGGGGATATCAAAACTTAAATCAAGTATTAGCAATTTGTCCTGGCGCGCATATTATTTCTACCAAACAAGTGGGCACAGGAATAATTAACAAAGGCTTAATTAATGAAATTAGTGAAACGCTTCGACTAGGCCAAAACCTTAACTGGCCAAGTTTATGGACAAAAATGGACAATCAATTTAAAGCTGGATTAAAAGAGAGTTTTAACGATTACGTGCCACCCCATAAAAATCTAGGGGCCATTTTTATTATGGCCTATCAGAAAAAAATCAATCAACAATAGTTTATAAATCGTCTTCTTCCCAGTCTTCGTCGGCTTCGTCTTCGTCGAACAAAAGTTCGTAGTTCAACGCTTCTTCGTCTGAGAGTTCTTCTAAAATTTCAAAGATGGTATCTTCTTTTTTCCGCCAATAAGTAACTTCTTCTTCGGCATCGTGCAAAATTAAAAACACAGCACCTGTTGTTTCCATCATTGGTTGTACCAATACTAATTCTTCGCCTTCGTTTTCTGTAATCAAGTAATAGCGACCTATGGATAGTTGTGAATAAGTAGACATATAAAGTTGTTTTAAGGTTGTTCGTTTATAGGTTACAAGTTACTCCAATTTTAGGGATAATTTGTATAAGCCATTTATGAAAGAAAGGGATTGTTTTTTCTTTCATGACCAATAGTGGTTGGTCTGCCATGCCCCGAGTAAACAATCACTTCATCGGGCAAGGTTAATATTTGTTCTTTAATACTGTTTAATAATTGCTCATGCGAAGCCATTGGCAAATCGGTACGGCCAATACTTTCATAAAAAAGTACATCTCCGCTTATAATAAAACCTTGTTCTGCGCAATAAAAACTAATACTTCCTGGAGAATGTCCAGGGGTAAATCGAATAGTTAGTTGGTCTTGGCCTAATGAAATAGTATTTTCTTGGTTTAGAAAATGCAAGGGCCCGGAGTAATTAATAAATGGCATCCCCCAATTTTCGCCCGATTTTGGAGCGAATTCTAGCATTTTTTCTTCATTTGGATGGATATATAGTTCTAATCCATAGGTTTTGTGTACCCAGTCGTTGCCAAAAACATGGTCTAAATGGCAGTGGGTATTCAGCAATTGCACTGGTTCTAGTTGGTTATCAGTTAAAAACTTTTTTAACGTTTCTTGTTCTTCAGCTGCGTAACATCCGGGGTCAATTATAATAGCTTTGTGGCTATCATTGTATAGCAAATACGTGTTTTCTTGTATAGGGCTGAATTTAAAAACTTTAACATGAAACATAAATGGAATTTTGGGTTGCTTTTAATGGTAAATGACTAATTTTAAAATACTAAAGTTCGGATATGCAACTGAATAGATTTAATAAATGGCTTTTTTTAATAGGATTTCTTTTCCCCATCGTTTCTACGGCACAAGTTAATGCGGTGGTGTTTGGAAAAAACAGGGTACAACACAAGAAATTTATCTGGAAGTTTCACCAGTCTCCCAATTTCAATACTTATACCACACAATCAGGCGTTGAACTAGGCAAATTTGTTGCCCAAGTTGCAGAAGACGAATTGCCATCTATTGAAAATTTTACAGAATATTCTTTGCAAAGACGCGCCAATATAGTGGTCTATAATAATTACAATGATTATAAAAGCAGCAATATTGGATTAGGTTCAGACTGGCAAAATGCTGGAGGCTCCACCAAATTAGTGAATAATAAAATTGTACTTTATTTCGATGGCAATCACGAGCACCTCAAACAAAATGTAAGAGAAGGAATTGCCAAAGTATTAACCGATAACTTATTGTTTGGAGATGATATAGGAGAGTTTGCTAGCAACCAAGCATTACTTGATTTACCAAAATGGTTGCTTGATGGATATGTAGCCTATGTAGCACAACCATGGAGTACCGAAAAAGATGATGCGCTTAAGAGTGCTATTTTGAGTGGCAATTACAATTCCTTTTATCAATTTGCATTTGAGAAACCATTGTTAGCAGGTCATGCATTTTGGTATTATTTTGGCGAAAAATATCGCGTAGAAAATATTACTTACTTATTATACTTAGCAAGGGTCTATAAAAACTTAAATAGTGCAGCGCTGCGTGTTTGTAAAATTAAGTTCAAAGATGTTTTGAATGATTTCATGCAGTTCGAGCAAGAACATTATGCTAAGGATATCCGCCAAAGAAGAAATGCACCTAAAGGACAATTAAACATCACAGAAGATGTAAGTAAGAATGATTATTTCCGTTTTCAAGCCAGTCCTACACCAAAGAGTAATAACTACGCAGTTGTTGAATTTAAAAAAGGTATTTATAGTGTAAAGTATTTTGAGAATTTCTATGATGCCAAAACCTTACTTAAACTAGGTGTACGCACCAATCAAGGCGACATCAATCCAAACTATCCTATCATGTCTTGGGACGCAAAGGGAAGTAGATTACTAGTGGTTTATTGGGAGGATGGAAAAATTAAAATGTTTGTATATGATGCAGTGGCACACTATAAACGCTTCAAGCAAACGATTGAAGGGGTAGACCAAATATTAGATGCGTCGTTTATGCTAGATGCTAATTCACTAGTATTAAGTGCAGTTAAAAATGGCCACTCCGATATTTTTACTTATAAAATTGAAGAGCAAAAAATGACCCAAATTACCGACGATGTGTACGATGATTTGGATCCTAGTTTTGTTGCATTTCCTAACCGAGTAGGTATTGTATTTTCATCAAACAGACCTAGTGGTTCTGCTCCAAATAAAGACACCGTTTTACCAAGTCGTTATCGCTTTAATATATTCATGGTGGATGTATTAAATACGAGTAAAGAAAAACAGATAGCCAAATTAACCAACCAACAGTTTGGAAATGCACGCTATCCCATGCAATACAATCCCACACACTTTACGTTTGCATCAGACGAAAATGGTATCATTAATCGTTGGGCTGGTTTCTTTGCTACCCAAAGAAATGGGGTAGATACGTTGGTATATATTGGCGATGAATTATTACACAATCCATCAAAAAAAGAATACGATTCAACACTAGTAGCTTGGAGAAAAAACGAACCAGATAGTGTTGGATATTTTCAAGTATACAAAGACTCTACCTATGCATTTCCTATTACCAACTATCAAAGTTCTTTACTAGAAACTAGAATTGCGGGTAATAATGGACAAGTAAGTGAAGTGCGTCAAGAGGGCGATTATAAGTTTTTATATAAATTAAAAGTAGACGAAGCTGCATTGTTAAAACGCAATGTAAATGCGCGTCCTACTGAGTTTATGAAAAAGCAAATAGATGCCAAAAGAGCGGCAGAAGGCAAAGCAATTATCTATAGTAAAAAACCTGTAGCAGACACCGTAAAAACAAAACCAACAGCAATTTTTCAAAATGAATTTGCCGACGAAAAGCCCGACACATCAGTGGCTGTAAATAAACTATTGAACAATGCAGTAAAAGTGTCAACACTTAGTAAGTCTAAATTATTTGACTATCGGTTGAAGTTTAGTAGTGATTATATATTGGCAGGATTTACCAATAATATACTTATCAGTAGATACCAGCCTTATGGAGGCGGATCGGGTCCTATTCAATTAAATAATGGCAACGACCTTAATTTTACATTTAGGGTTGGTGCAAGTGATTTAATGGAAGACCTCAAATTTGTTGGTGGTTTTAGATTTGGTACCAACTTGAAAGACAAGGATGTGTTTTTCTCTTTCATGAATAATAAAAAACGATTAGACTGGGGCTTAACCTACTACAGAAGTAATGTGAGCAATTATTTTAATACCAGTTATAACAATGAATTAGTAACTAATTTATTTCAAGGAAATGTTTCTTATCCATTTAATGAAGTAAAAAGTTTGCGTGCAACACTTGGTGTTCGTACCGATAGGGGTATTTTAAAATCATACGATAACTATTCTGGTCAACCAGACCCTAATGCACTTGCTTACAGAGATACAGTGTCGCGGTATGCATTGGCTCGCTTAGAATATGTACACGATAACACCATTAATCCAATTCAAAATATTTGGAATGGCTTACGTTTTAAAATTTATTTAGACGTAAATCTGCCTGTTTATAAAAACTCTTTTGGATCAGGCACTAAAACATTTAATCTAGGCTTAGATGCAAGACAGTATGTAAAAATTTACAGAAACTTTATTTGGGCCGGACGTGCTGCTGCTGATTTCTCTTGGGGAAATCAAAAATTAATTTATTATTTAGGTGGTGTTGATGGATGGATTGGGCCACAGTTTAATAACAACCCGCCTGCTGCCGATCAATCTTATGCTTTTCAGTCATTGGCAGTGAACATGCGTGGGTATAACCAAAATATTGCCAACGGAAACAATGCGTTTGTTATTAACTCAGAATTGAGGTTGCCTGTTTTTGCAACCTTAATAAATAGACCAATTAATAATGCCTTTATCCGCAACTTTCAATTGGTACAATTCATTGATTTAGGTTCTGCTTGGAATGGCAAATACAATGGCATCAAGCGCCCTGGACAATTTATTCAAACCCTTGATCCTAGTGGCATTCCAACGGGCAATATTACTGTAAGAATTGATGCCGGTGGCTTAGGCCCTTTTGCTGGAGGATATGGCTTTGGTATGCGTAGTACCCTAATGGGCTATTTTGTAAAGCTAGATACAGCATGGCCAATGAAAGGTGTTTTTGTAGGAAAACCTATCTGGTATTTTTCTTTGGGATTTGATTTTTAAGAAATTAACAGTTTGCCTTTACATTGGCCAATCCTATGAACTATCTTTGTTTATATGGCTGTTCGTTACAAATTTGGGCTTAGTTTATTCTTATTATTTTTTTGTGTAATCATTGCACAGGGTCAGGGCAGAAAACTCTTTGGCATTGTTAAAGACAAACAAAGTGACGAGCCAATTCCTTTTGCATCAGTTGTTTTTAGATTATCGAATAAAGGCGTTCTCACAGATTCTGCTGGAAGATTTTCGGTAGACTATGCATCATTATTGGCCAATGATTCAGTACGCGTATTAAGTGTTGGCTACAAGCCGCTGATAATTCCTATTCGCAGTATTAAAGACAGTTC
Source organism: Sediminibacterium sp. (assembly GCA_037132335.1). GTDB lineage: Bacteria > Bacteroidota > Bacteroidia > Chitinophagales > Chitinophagaceae > Sediminibacterium. The sequence continues at coordinate 31,463 of JBAXPJ010000017.1, forward strand.
GGAACTAATTTTAAAAATAGAAGTTTTACCACCTACCGGCGAGGCAGTTGTAAAAAGCAAATACAATCGGGCACTTTGGTTTTGGCGCAAAATAATGGCCAATAAAGAGAAGAATAACCGCACCCGTTGGGATAGTTATTCTTATGAAATTTACAATAAGTTAGAGATGGACCTCAACAATGTAAAATCAGAGAAACTCAAGAAAAATATTTTATTAAAACCACTAGGATTTGTACTAGATTATGTAGACTCTGCCGATGGCAGCAAACCTTATTTGCCGGTCTATTTAACAGAAACACTTTCGGATTATTATTACCAAAAAAATCCAGAAAAAATTCATGAAATCATTAAAGCCACTAAAACCAATGGCTTAGACAATGAAAGTTTAATAAAGGAGTTAGGAGGGATGTACCAAAACATTAATGTATACAGTAATTTCATTCCTATTTTTAATAAAGATTTTATTAGTCCTTTTAATTCCAATGCCGATAATTATTACCATTTTAAATTAGCCGATACTGCGTATTTAAGTGGTAAAAGATTGGTACATTTTCGCTTTACAGCCAAACGAAAAGGAGAGAGTACTTTTGAAGGTGATTGTTGGGTAAACGACACCAGTTTTGCTATTCAAAAAGTAACCATGCGACCGTCTCCTGATGCCAATATTAATTTTATTGAAGGACTTTCTTTAATTCAGGAATTTAGGCTTATTCAAGATTCTGTTTGGTTTTTATACAAAGACAAATTCGTAGCAGATATTGCTCCTATCGGAAACGGTAAACTCGGTATTAAAGGCCGAAAAACCACCACTTATGAGCATATTGTTTTAAATGACCAAGCAGCCATAAAAGACTTAAGTGGCACACAAAAAACACAACAAATAGACCTATTAAAAAACACCGATAATTTTACCGATTCATTTTGGGCAAAAAACCGACACGAGCCCCTCAATAAAAATGAAAATACGGTGTACAAAGTATTAGATACCCTAACTAAAAACCCTACCTATGTTTTTTATAGAGACGCCTCTAAGGCATTTTTAAAAGGCACCAAAGATATTGGCAATATTCGTATAGGCCCTTGGTACTATTGGGTTAGCGGAAATAATTGGGAAGGTAACAGGTTTCGATTCGACCTTTCTACCAATCGTTCTTTTAATAATAATTTGTACCTAACTGGGTATGCCGCATACGGAACCAAAGACGGCAAGTTTAAAGGTGGCGGAGAAGCCAAATATTTATTTAGTAGAGACAACTGGACCTATTTAAAATTCGTTTATAAAAATGACTTAGACAATGGACAAGTTACTTACGATCAATTAGGAACCGATAATTTATTTGGTACAATTTTTAGACGGCCAAACATTGCTTTTAAATTTCAACAGCTCACAGAAAAAAGACTTGAATTTTATAGAGAAACAGCCAATGGTTTTGCTTATGGATTTTCTGGAGCAAGCAAACAATTTAATGCATTGCAAAATCTACCAGGCAAAGAATTCTTTTCACAAAAAGGCAATAATCCATTTAATACTTTTGAAACAGTATTACGATTGCGTTATGCCTATTTAGAACGTAGTATTGAAGATAATTTTTTACGTGTTAGTTTGGGAAGTTTGTATCCTATTGCAGACTTTAAATATACCAAGGGATGGAACAATATATTGGGTAGTAATTATAATTACCAAAAACTAGATTTTAATGTTTCTCAATTGGTAAAAATATCGCCATACGGAACTGTTTATTATAATTTATTTGCAGGAAAAGTAATTGGAACATTACCGTATCAAATGTTAGATATTTTACCTGGAAATGAAATGTATTATTACAACAAAAATGCATTTAATTTAATGCAAAGATTTGAATACCTCACCGATCAATTTGCAGGATTTAATTTGGAACATAATTTTGGTCCGGGCTTATTTAAATATATTCCTATTACACGTAAATTAAAATTCCGTCAATTCTGGAGCGCCAAAGGAATAGTAGGAAGTTTGAGTGCAGAGAACCAGCAATTAAATTATGTAGGAAATTATCCTTATCGATCATTGGATAGCAAGCCCTATATAGAACTAGGAACAGGTGTAGATAATATATTAAAATTCTTTAGAGTAGATTTTGTTTGGCGAGTGGCTGCACCAGCACCAATCAATGGTTCTTTACGCGACAAGTTTGGCATATTTGGAAGTTTTAGATTCCAGTTTTAGCCAGTGTTTTGCAGATGTTTTTTACAATTGAAGGGCCTTCATAAACAAAGCCTGTCCATACCTGAATTAAACTAGCACCAGCAGTTAGTTTTTCTTTTGCATCAAAGCCATTAAAAATTCCACCGCTTGCAATAATGGGTATTTGACCATTGGTATTGGTGGATAAATATTGTACTACTTCAGTAGCGCGATTGGTAACAGGTTTGCCACTTAAACCACCAGCGCCAATGGCTGTTATTGTATCTGCAGGTGTTTGCAAATTTTCTCTACTAATGGTGGTATTAGTTGCTACCAATCCATCGAGTTTGGTTTCAAAAGAAAGGGCTACAATATCGTCTAATTGTTCTTGTGTTAAATCGGGTGCAATTTTTAACAACAAAGGTTTTGGTATTGCTTTTCCTTGGTTAATATTTTGCAGTTGTGATAATATTTTTTTTAAGGATTCTTTTTCTTGTAATTCACGAAGTCCTGGTGTATTTGGTGAGCTTACATTCACAACAAAATAATCTACTTCTTCAAACAAACCTTCAAAGCAAATTTCATAGTCTTTCCAGGCAAATTCGTTGGGGGTTAGTTTGTTTTTTCCAATATTCCCACCAACAATTAATTGGGTATTGCTTTTTTGATTATTCCAATTGGCTAGCTTTTGTTTAATAGCCACTACTCCTTCATTATTAAAGCCCATTCGATTAATCAGTGCATTATCTGCAGGCAAACGAAATAGTCTGGGTTTATCGTTGCCGTTTTGTGCCAAAGGAGTAACGGTTCCTATTTCAACAAATCCAAATCCCAAACAAGACAGTTCATTTAAATAAGCCGCATTTTTATCAAAGCCTGCACCAAGCCCCACAGGGTTGGTAAAATTCAACCCAAAAACTGTTTGCTGTAAACTAGTATCCTTAACACAAAACTGATTTTCAATGATGGCACGAGAAGGCCCAAAAGCACAGGCTTTTTTTAATAGGTTCATTGAAAAATAGTGCACATCTTCGGGCGGAAACTGAAACAACAAATTGCGAAGGGTATTGTATAGCATAGTGCAAAGATAAAGCAGGGGTTTCAAACCCCCTAAAACCCAAAACTTACCAAAAAATAATAGTTGCATAAACAACTTTTATTTTAATTTTACCTACATTTGGGTAGATTAAAATGATTCTCATGCAGGAAGCATATATCGTTGCAGGTTACCGTACAGCTGTTACCAAAAGTAAAAAAGGTGGATTTAGATTTTTTCGTCCAGACGATTTAGCGGTGGAAGTAATTAAAGGACTAGTAGCCACTATTCCTCAATTAGATCCAAAGCGGGTTGACGATGTAATTGTAGGTAATGCTGTTCCAGAAGCAGAACAAGGTTTACAATTTGGTAGAATCATTTCTGCTCGCGCATTGGGTATAGACGTTGCAGGTTTTACCATAAACAGGTATTGTGCAAGTGGGCTAGAAAGTATTGCACTGGCTACTGCAAAAATTAGATCCGGCATGGCTGATTGTATTATTGCAGGCGGAACAGAAAGCATGAGTTTGGTGCCTACTGCAGGATGGAAAACAGTGCCAGCTTATTCTATTGCCAAAGATGATCCCGATTATTATTTGAGCATGGGATTAACTGCCGAAGCGGTAGCAAATGAATTTAAAGTAAGTAGAGAAGACCAAGACGCCTTTGCTGTTTTATCGCACCAAAAAGCAAACAAAGCAATACAAGAAGGATATTTTAAATCAGGCATTTTACCCATTACTGTAGAAGAAACTTATATCAACGAAAAAGGTAAAAAAGCCAATCGCTCTTATGTGGTGGATACCGATGAAGGTGTTCGTGCAGATACTACTGCAGAAGTGTTGGCTAAATTAAAACCTGCATTTGCAATAGGCGGTTCGGTAACAGCAGGAAATTCTTCACAAACCAGTGATGGCGCTGCTTTTGTGATTGTAATGAGTGAAAGAATGATGGTTGAATTACAATTAAAACCAATTGGCCGATTAGTAAATTGTGCGTCGGCAGGTGTTCCGCCAAGGTTAATGGGCATTGGTCCTATTGCGGCTATTCCTAAAGTATTAAAACAGGCCAATATGAATTTGGCAGATATAGATTTAATTGAATTGAATGAAGCATTTGCTTCTCAGTCATTAGCGGTTATTCGCGAATTAGGTTTAAACCCAGCAATTGTAAATATTAACGGCGGCGCTATTGCACTTGGTCATCCATTGGGTTGTACCGGTTGTAAATTAACCGTACAAGTTTTAAATGATATGAAAAGATTGCAAAAAAAATATGCCATGGTTACAGCCTGTGTAGGCGGTGGACAAGGCATTGCAGGCATTATAGAAAATATGTAATAACTGTTATTATAAATAGCAAAGAGGCGGTATCAAATGCTTGGTACCGCCTCTTTCTTTTAAAACAATCCACCAAATATTTCAATTTACTATTGTTCATTTTTCTAATGGTTTCATAATACCACTTAATTGCTGATTTATATCATAGATTAAGGCTATTGCTTGAATTAATTTTAGAGAACAAAATTCAATCAACTCCTTAATACTATTCATATGAAAACGATATTGGTTCCAATTGATTTTTCTGCAACAGCTACCAATGCTAGTAATTATGCATTGGCATTGGCTAAGGAATATGGTATAAAACGTATTGTGTTGTATAATGCGTATCAAGCACCAGTTAGTGTAGACCCAATGGTTCCTACGGTGCAATTATTAGATATTGATTTAATGAAAAAAAGTAGTCAAGAAGGGTTAACCCAGGCAAAGACTGCTTTAGAATTATTGAACAGTAGTGGTATTCAAATTGATACTTTTAGTGAATATAATATTTTAACAGGAGGCATTAATGAACTCTGTGCAGCAGCATCTGCAGATCTAGTAGTGATAGGTATTACAGGTGGAGGAGCCGTAACAGAAACACTTATAGGAAGCAATGCGGTAAGTGTTTCGCAACATTCTAAATTGCCTGTAATTATAGTGCCGCCAAATGCAGTTTTTGAAAAAATTAATCAACTAGTGTTGGCTTGTGATTTTGAACAAGTAGAAGAAACAACACCCTTGAAGCCATTAACCCAACTATTAGAAATTACAGGAGCTGAATTGCATGTGCTTCATGTAAACACACCTTCAAAACATGTTATAGACCATTCTTTCGAAAACATGATTTTAGATAGGCTATTAAAAGAATTTTCACCAACCTATCATTTTATAGAAAACGAATCTTTTACTGCAGGGATTAATTTATTTTCCGAAAAAAATAAAATTGACTTGATCATTACCATGCCTAAAAAACACGGATTCTTTGATAGTTTATTTAAGAAGAGCCATACCAAAAAATTGGCGTTTCATAGCCATTTACCCTTAATGGTCATGCACGATTAAATAGTAGATTAACTCAAATATTTTCCAACAATAGGTACTCTTCTGCCAACACCAAAGGCTTTGGGAGAGATGCGAATAATTGGGCAGAATTGGTTGCGCTTGTATTCGTTAGTGTTTACCATCTTTAGTGTTCTATCTACTAGTGCAGCATCAAAACCTAATGCTTTAATTTCTGCAGGACCTTGTCTTTTTTCAATATATTGATAGAGTATTTGGTCTAGCACTGCATAGTCTGGTAAACTATCACTGTCTTTTTGGTTGGGCCTTAATTCTGCACTTGGTGCTTTATCAATAATATTGTTTGGAATAATTTCACTGTTCCTGTTTATATAATTGGCAAGCGCATAGACTTGTAATTTGTAACAATCACCTAATACGCCTATTCCGCCAGCCATATCTCCGTATAAGGTTCCGTAACCAGTAGCGAGTTCGCTTTTATTGGAAGTGTTTAATAAAATGTATCCAAATTTATTGGAGATGGCCATTAACAAATTTCCCCTGCTTCTACTCTGAATATTTTCTTCTGCCAAAGAAAAAGGAAGTCCATTAAATATGGGTTCTAGGGTTTGTAAAAAAGTTTCGTACACATCATTGATGCGTATAATATCGTAAGGGTTATTTAAGTTGTTACTTAGTGCAACAGCGTCGTTAACAGAATGATCTGTTGAATAAGGAGAAGGCATTAAAATGGCACGTACATTTTCTTTTCCTAGTGCATCGCAAGCAAGTGCCAGCGTTACTGCTGAATCTATTCCACCAGAAGAACCTATGATGGCTTTGCTAAATTGCATTTTAGAAAAATAGTCTCTAATGCCCAGCACCAGTGCATCGTAGACCTGTGCTATATTGAGTGTTGGCTCTAGTGTTGCAGGATTTAATTCTTTATCTGGCACTCGGCTAGCAGGTTCTAAAATGCTTCCATCAATCGAGCCATCTGCATTAACTGTTGCGCTAATTAATGCTTCTTTAAAGAGTGGAATTGATTGACATAAATTGGCATCTTTATCAAAAATCATAGAAGCACCATCAAATACAATTTCTGTTTGACTGCCTACCGCATTGCAATAGAACATGGGAATTTTGTATTTTAAAACGTTTGCTTTTATAACCGATTTACGGTCTTCGTCGTGCGTATAATCGAAAGGAGAGGCACTTAAATTGAGCATAATATCTGGTTGCTCTTGCATTAGTAAATCCATTGGACAAATTCTATACAAAGGATTATCGCCTAAATTCCAAATGTCTTCGCAAATAGTAATGGCCAAACGCTTGCCTTTAAATAAAACAGTTTTCCATTCGTAAGCAGGTTCAAAATATCGGTACTCATCAAACACATCATAAGTAGGTAAAAGCGTTTTGTGAATTTCTGCTTTAATGCTTTGTTCATGCAAAAAGAAAGCTGCATTAAATAAACTTTTCCCTTTTTGAAATTGGTTTTTTGCAGGGGATCCTATGAGTACCCCAATAGTATCTGCGTGTATTTTAATTCGGTCAATGGCATCATAACACTTGGCAATAAAATCATTGAACTCCACAAAATCTCTGGCGGGATATCCGCATACACTCATTTCGCTAAATAAAATCAAATCGCCACCAGCTGCTTTGGCCGTTTCAATGGCTGAAATTATTTTTTGAATATTGTATTCAAAATTGCCAATATGGTAATTTTGCTGGGCAATGAAAATCTTCATGGTACAAATTTCACGAATTATTGCCAAATCGGCCAGCTTAAAACAAGAATTAAATGATTATGTTTATCAAACTAATACAAAATATTAAAATAATGGGTTCGAAAAGCGTGTTTTTCTATGTGGCACTATCTATTTTGTTCGCTTGTAAACAAGGGCCTAAAACGCCAGATGTTTCCGGAATTAAAGTTAATCTGCAAGTAATTCGTTTTGAACAAGCTTTTTTTAGTGTTGATACCAATCATATAGACGAAGCATTATTTAAGTTAAATAACGACTATCCAGGATTTACCAAAGATTATTTATTTAATATTCTTGGTACCACGCCCGATAGTGCATCAAAAGATATTCGCTTATTTCATAGCACTTATAGAAGACTCTTTGATTCTACCAAGCAACTATTTTCCAATATTAAACCAATCGAGCAAGCATTAAATAAGGGCTTACAATTTGTAAAATATTATTATCCCAAATATGCCATTCCAACTAAGCTGGTAACCTTTATTGGGCCTATTAATAGTTACGGAAATATTATTACTACCTATGCTTTTGGAATTGGCTTACAATTATACATGGGCAATAATTATTCTTTATATAATACAGAAATGGCCCAGGAATTATATCCTAGTTATATTTCTCGACGATTCGACCAAGCTTATATTCCTGTGAATTGTATGAAAAATATTATTGATGATATGTATCCTAATAAAAATTTGGGTAAGCCTTTGGTGGAACAAATGGTGGAAGCAGGCAAGCGCCAATACTTACTTAAATTATTTTTACCCAATATGGCCGACACGCTCACAACCGGCTTCACAGCTTTACAGCTAGCAACTTGCAATAGTAATGAAGCAAGTATTTGGCGTTATTTTATACAGAATAATTTACTCTACGAATCAAATCCAGATATTACTAAAGACTATATGAATGATGGCCCAAATACACCTGCAATAAGTACGGATGCCCCTGGTTTGATTGGCCAATATGTGGGCACTAATATTGTATTAAAATGGCTAAATAAAAAAGGAATGGTATCGCCCGATATTTTAATGCAAACGCCAGCAAAACAAATTTTTGAAGAGGCAAAGTATCGGCCTAATTAAGCGAAGAATTATAAAGGAAATTGGTTAGTTATTTTTAAACGGAACAATCATTTCAAACGCGGGAATATTTACATAGAATTGTTCTTTGTTATTTTGATTTTCCATTAGGTAAGTGCCATGCATTTTACCCATTTCTGTTTTTAAATTGCAACCACTTACATATTGGTATTGTTCGGATGGATTTAATACAGGTTGAATACCAATAACACCTTCACCTTCTACTTCGCGATTTTCGCCATTGCTATCAAAAATAAACCAATGTCGTCGTAACAATTTTACAGCAAAACTATTGTGGTTTTCAACGGTTACGCGATAGGCAAACATATAGTCTTGATTCATAGGGTTACTATAATCATTTTGGTAAAATACTTCAACGCTAACTTCAACGCCTTCAGAAATTTTTGATACCATTTGTAATTGTTTGCTTTTGGTAAATGTAAGTAAATCCAATACAAAATGGTATTATAAATGCTTCAAACTTTTGAATTTTAAATAATTCTTAATCTGCTATCAAATAAACCCATTTTAACACTTGTAAATCAAATTTAATAGTCATCCTAAGCATACAAATGTTAATTTTGCGGCCATAAATCAAGTATTATGACAAAGATAGCAGTAGCAAAAGGAGATGGGATAGGTCCAGAGTTGATGGATGCGGTGTTAACAATTTTTAAAGCTGCTGATGTTCCGTTAGAATACGAGTTTGTAGAGATGGGAAAATGGGTGTTTGATAAGGGTTATAGCAATGGAATGACACCTGCTGCACAAGAAACCATTGAGTCATTGGGAATTTTATTTAAAGGCCCTATGGAAACGCCCAAAGGCAAGGGTGTAAAAAGCGTAAATGTTACTGCTCGAAAAACTTGGAACACTTACGCAAATAAAAGAACTTTTCAAACCCTTCATGGAGTAGATACTGTTTTTAGTAAAGCAGGTATACCTATTGATATTACAATTGTTCGCGAAAATATTGAAGATACTTACGGCGGAATAGAACATATGCTAACTCACGATGTAGCATTGGGTAGAAGATTTATTACCCGCCCAGGTAGCATGCAATTAATTAAATATGCTTTTGAAATGGCCAAAAAAGAAGGGGCCAAAAGAATCACTTGCGGACACAAGTCGAATATCATGAAAATGACTGATGGCTTGTTCTTAGAAGTGTTTTATAAAGTTGCAAAAGAATACCCGGAGTTAAATGCCGACGATGTAATTGTTGATGACCTTTGTATGAAATTGGTTTCGAGGCCCGATTTATTTGATGTGGTTGTATTAACCAACTTACAAGGAGATATTGTAAGTGATTTATGTGCAGGACTCGTTGGTGGATTGGGTTTTGCACCATCTGCTAATATTGGAGACCATATTTGTATTTTTGAAGCAGTGCACGGAACTGCACCAGATATTGCCGGAAAAAATATTGCCAATCCAACGGCTTTATTATTAAGTGGATTTGGCATGTTGCGTCATTTGGGGTTAATGGAAAAATCGGCCATGATTGAAAATGCATTATTGTATACTTTAGAAAGTGGCGTGCATACAGGTGATTTTGGAGATAGAAGTACCAAGTCTTTAAACACTACAGAATTTGCATCTGCTATTATTAATAATTTTGGAAAGCTGCCAATACACCATCCAAAACCTGCTATTCAAAACCATTATGTTACTCCAACCCATTTCATGCTCAATAACAATCCCATGTTGGAAAGTAAAGAAATAGAAAATGAAGAAATTATTGGGGTAGATATGTTTATTGAAAGCAACGAACAACCGCAAGTGATTGCCGATAAATGTTTGAAGCATACACTTGATATTTTTAAATTGGTAAATATTAGCAATAGGGGCACGCAGGTATGGCCAAAGGGTTCGGTTTTTACCAACCTAGTTAACCAATACCATATTCGTTTTGAAAGCATTGGAGAAATTCCAGTGACCCAAATAGAAATTTTGGAACTCTATAAACGCATGATTCAAGACTATAAAGTGTGTTCAACAGAGCTATTAAACACTTGGGACGGTAAGAAAACCTATAGTTTATCGCAGGGGCAATAGAGATAATATTTTTGAATAATGCAATTTGGTATTTGTGATTTTGGGTGTTTTTTATCCCCAAAACCTTTTTTATCCCACAGAATTGGGGTTCTTTTACCTTGGTTCTTTTTTTTACCTTAATTTCACAACACATTTTAAAGAGCAATATAACTATGGCTGAAGCGATATTAATGCCCCGACTAAGTGATACAATGACCGAAGGTGTTATTGCGGCTTGGCACAAGCAAGTGGGAGATACAGTTAGTAAAGGAGATTTATTAGCAGAAATTGAAACAGATAAAGCAACCTTGGAACTAGAAAGTTACCAAGCAGGAACGCTTTTACATATTGGAACTGGTAAGGGTGGAAAATTACAAGTAAACGATTTATTGGCCATAATTGGAACGGCTGGCGAAGATATCAGTGCCTTGTTGGCAAAATCTAGTGCTAACGAAACAGTTGCAGCGGCCCCAGCGGCAGCTCCAGCAGCAGTTGCAACATCTACAGCAATTGATATTAGTGCAATGGAGGAAGTAGTGATGATGCCAAGATTAAGTGATACCATGACAGAAGGGGTTATTGCAGGATGGCAAAAACAAGTAGGCGATAAAGTAAAAAAAGGCGAAGTGTTAGCAGATATCGAAACCGATAAAGCAACCATGGAACTTGAAAGTTATAAAGACGGTATTTTATTATACCAAGGCGCAAAAGCAGGAGAGAAAATATTAGTGAACGATTTACTTTGCATTATTGGCGATGCTGGTTTAGATATTGCCGCCATTGTTGCAGCATCAAAATCTGCAGGTTCAGCACCTATAGCTGAGGCTCCAGTTGCAGTAGCAAAAGCAACTTCAGCAGTAGCACCAGTTGCAGTTGCAGTTGCAAACACTGTAGTTAATGAAGGACGCATTTTTGCATCTCCATTGGCTAAAAAAGTGGCTTCAGAAAAAGGCATTGACTTACGTTTTGTAAAAGGAACTGGCGATAATGGACGTATTACCAAAACAGATATAGACGGCTACACACCAGCAACAGCAGCTACTTCAACAGCAGCAACCACTGCAGCACCTAGTGTTTCAGTTGCTACAGTAGCAGGACAAATTAGTTTCGATGAAGTTCCTGTTTCTCAAATGCGCAAAGTAATTGCACGCAGATTGAGTGAAAGTTTATTTACTGCACCACATTTTTATTTAACCATGAGTATTGATATGGACGCAGCTGTTGCAGCACGTACCAAAATCAATGAAGTGGCTAAAGTAAAAATTAGCTTCAATGATATGGTGTTAAAAGCAGTGGCACTTTCATTAAAACAACATCCTAAAGTTAATAGTAGTTGGTTAGGCGATACCATTCGTTATAACCACCATGTAAATATTGGTGTAGCAGTAGCAGTTGAAGAAGGACTATTGGTTCCTGTTGTGCGTTTTGCCGATGCAAAATCATTGAGTCAAATTAATGCAGAAGTAAAAGATTTTGCACAAAAAGCAAAAGATAAAAAATTACAACCATCCGATTGGGAAGGCAGCACATTCACTATTTCTAATTTAGGAATGTTTGGCATAGAAGAATTTACAGCCATCATCAATCCACCAGATGCATGTATACTTGCAGTAGGTGGCATTGCACAAGTGCCAGTTGTAAAAAATGGCCAAGTAGTTCCAGGAAATGTAATGAAACTTACTTTAAGTTGCGATCATAGAGTAGTAGACGGCGCAACAGGTGCAGCCTTTTTACAAACGCTAAAAAGCTTACTAGAAGAGCCTTTGCGCATGTTGGTTTAATAAAACAATTGGGTCATATACGCAATAAAAAATCCTGCCAATATTTAAAAAATGGCAGGATTTTTTTGTACTATAATTATTTAAAGCAAAGCTTTATTCAGCTACTGGAGTTACAGGTGTTTCAGCAACAACAACTTCTGGAGTTGCAACTACTTCAACAACCGGTGCAAACAACACAGGTGCTTCTACTTTTTTAGGAGCTTTTTTCTTTTTAGGAGCTGCTTTTTTTACAACTACTGGAGCAGGTGCAACAACTACTGGAGCTGCCACTACTACTTTAACAGCTTTTTTCTTTTTAGGAGCTGCTTTTTTAGCTGGAGCCGCTTTTTTTACAACTTTTTTAGGAGCTGCTTTTTTAGCTGGAGCTGCTTTCTTTACTGCTTTTTTAGGAGCTGCTTTTTTAGCTGGAGCTGCTTTCTTTACTGCTTTTTTAGGAGCTGCTTTTTTAGCTGGAGCCGCTTTCTTTACAACTTTTTTAGGAGCTGCTTTTTTAGCTGGAGCTGCTTTCTTTACTGCTT
>JBAXPJ010000018.1:0-43402 GCA_037132335.1 Sediminibacterium sp.
TACGCATTGTAAAAAATGAATCCATTAGTTAAAAATTACTTGCCCGCAAGGTCGTTGTACAATTCTAAATACTCTGTTAAATCAGAATCCCATCCTTTAAATGGAACCGTTTTTTTGCCTTTTACTTTAGAAAACTCGTCAATTAGTTTCTTTTCAATCACATCCGAACCAAAAGTGATGGCATCTGCATAAGTAGCACCACCTCTAAACATGGCTGTATTATCGTTTCCAGAGAACTTTTCAAGGTCTTTATCTTTGATATTGGCGTTGATCATTGCTTTTTTAACAAAATCTGCCCCTAAATCTTCTATAAAAGTATTTTGACCAATGGTAAACACCACTTTGCTATTACCAAAAACAGGTTCTTTTTTATAGGCAGTTTTAATAAAAGCTGGAATTAAACTAGTCATCCAACCACTACAATGAATAATATCGGGAGGCCATCCAAATTTTTTCACCGTTTCTAAAGCTCCTTTACAAAAGAAAATTGTTCTCAAGGCATTATCATCGAACCATTTTTCAGATTCATCATGAAAAATTTGTTTGCGTTTGAAAAAATCTTCATTTTCTAAGAAATAGACCTGTAAACGGGCATTTGGTAAGGAAGCAACCTTGATTTGTAATGGATAATCATCGCCATCAACTGTTACATTGATGCCTGAAAGACGAACTACCTCGTGTAAACGATGCCTTCTTTCATTAATTACGCCAAATCTTGGCATGATGCAGCGAACCTCCAAACCGGTATCATTACTCTTGATAGCCAGCTTGTTAATCACTTCTGCAAACTCAGTCAGCTCCAAATAAGGAGACATTTCTGTGGCTATGAATAAAATTCTTTTTTTGGTTGACATTATCACGCCATTTTAAATATGCTTGAAAATAGTTCGCAAAAGTACACAAAATAGACAGAAACTGAACAGGAGAAGTAGAACTAGTGGTTTATAGCGCTTATTTTACCATTTAAATACTAAAATACAAGTAAATAACCGCCATTTAGAATTGCTTGCTTAACTTGCCGAAGAATGTAATTTCAATGAAAAAGAGGCTGATATCGGTTTTAAAATATCTATTATTTATAGGAATTGGGGTTTTTCTGGTTTGGTGGAGTTTACACCAGATTCCTAGTAATAAATGGGGTGAATTCAAAAACTCCTTACGAACCGCTAAGTATGTGTTGATTGTTCCAGTATTGGCCATTTTGAGTTTAAGCCATATTATTAGGGCTTTGCGTTGGCGAATTTTAATGCAGCCAATGGGCTACACTCCTAGTTTTCCCAATACTTTTTTTGCTGTTATGATTGGTTATTTGGCCAATTTAGCCGTTCCTCGCTTGGGAGAAGTATTAAAATGTACCATATTATCAAAGTATGAAAAAGTGCCAGCCGAAAAACTAGTAGGTACAATAGTTGCAGAAAGAGCTTTTGACGTTATTTCCCTTGCCATTGTTTTTCTACTTGCGTTTATATTTCAATTTGAAGTGGTGGGTGAATATGGCATGCAATTATTTAGAGAGTTGTTTCAAAATAAATCTGGGCATTTTTCAATCAATAAAATACTAATTGCTGTTGGAATTTTAGCGGCTTGCTTTGTAGCCCTTAAGGTTTGGTTCTACCAGTTTTCACATTTAAGAATTGTCATTCTATTTAAAAAAATACTACGAGGCATTTGGGAAGGATTAAGCAGTGTAAACAAATTACAACAGAAATCTTTGTTTATATTTTATAGTGCCGCTATTTGGGGTTTATATATTTTGGGCACTTGGGTGGGTTTATCTGCTACACAAGGCACTGCCCATTTAGGCATACAAGAAGCAATTTCAGCACTCGCGTTTGCAAGTATAGGTATGATCATTACGCCTGGCGGAATTGGCGCTTATGCGTTTTTTATGGCCAAGGTTTTAGAAAAAAATGATATCCCATTTGAAATTGGTTTTGCAAATGGAACGCTTCAATGGTTTGCACAGTTTATAATAGTATTGATAATTGGTACTATATGTGTTGTGCTTTTACCAATTTACAACAAATCAAATAAAGCATGAGAGCAATAGAAAGTATTCCAAAAAAAATTCAATCTTTAACCACGCTCAAAGCAACTGTTGCAAGTTGGAGAGCCACAGGCAAAACAATTGCTTTTACAAACGGATGTTTTGATATTTTACACGAAGGTCATATTTTTTCATTGTCTCAAGCAGCCAAAGAAGCCGACTATTTAATTGTTGCAGTGAACAGTGATGCTAGCATACAAAGACTAAAAGGATTAGATAGACCTATTAACAAAGAACAAAGCAGGGCCTTAATTATTGCAAGTTTGGCAATAGTTGATGCGGTGATTGTTTTTGAAGAAGATACCCCACTTACACTTATTGAAACGCTATTACCTGATACACTTGTAAAAGGTGGCGATTATACAATTGAACAAATTGTAGGATCAAAAGAAGTCATTGCCAATGGCGGAAAAGTTGTTATAAACCCAATTGTATCAGGCTTTTCAACTACTGGTATTATTGATCAAATCAAGCAATAATAGATTACGCAATTATTAGCATAAACTTAATATAAGAAATTCAAAGTCTTATATAAATTTGAATTAATCGATTCTAATGATATGGCAAAAAAACAATTCATACAAAGGGATATTAGTTGGTTGAGTTTTAATGCCCGGGTTTTGCAAGAAGCAAATGACCCCTCAGTTCCATTAAAAGAACGTATACGTTTTCTAGGAATATTTTCTAATAATTCAGATGAATTTTTTAGAGTTAGGGTAGCTACCCTAAAACGCATGTTAGAATTTTCTGAAAAGCGGAAGAAATTAAATATGCATTTAGAAGATGATCCACAGGTTATTATTGATGAAATTCAAACCATTGTTTTACAACAACAAAATGAGTTCAATAGAATTTGGGATGGTATTATAAAAGAATTAAAAAAAGATAAGATTTTTTTAGTTGACGAAAAGCATCTCTCAAAAGAACAACAAATTTTTGTGCGAAAATATTTTGACGAAGAAGTTCGATCAAATATTATTCCCTTAATGATAGAAAGCTTACCACAGCTTCCCTATTTACGCGATAAGAGTATTTATTTAGGTGTTGTGATGTCTAAGAAAAACACTGCGTATAAACAAAAATATGCATTAATAGAAGTGCCTGCTAAAGCGGTTGGAAGGTTTGTTCAGTTACCTGCCAAATCTGGAGAAAAGCAAATAATATTATTGGAAGATATTGTTAGATTCAACCTACCTTATATATTTTCTTATTTTGAATTCGATCATTTTGAGGCCCATGTTTTTAAGGTAACCAAAGACGCTGAAATTGACCTTGACAATGACGTGAGCACTAGTTTTGTTGAGAAGATTGAAAAGGGATTAAAAAACAGACGAAAAGGAAAACCTGTAAGATTTGTTTATGACAAAGAAATGGATGCTGGTTTACTAGAATATTTAATTCGTCGATTAAATTTAAATAGAAAAAGCAATATTATTCCTGGCGGACGAATTCATAATTTCAGACATTTTATGGACTTCCCAGATGTATTTCATACAAAAAGCACAAGGCGCCCATCCTTTACCCATCCTGCGTTACAGAGCACCATGCGCGTAACGGATGTAATTATTAAAGAAGATTTACTACTTCATTTTCCTTACCATTCTTTCAATGCTATAATAGATTTATTAAGGGAAGCCGCTATGGATCCAGATGTAAAATCTATTAAAATAACAGCTTATCGATTAGCCTCTAATTCAAAAGTAATTAATGCCCTAATTAATGCAGCACGTAATGGCAAGGAAGTAGTGGTAATGTTAGAATTGAAGGCCAGATTCGACGAAGAGGCTAATTTAGAATGGAAAAAAATTCTTGAAGAAGAAGGTGTTAAAGTATTACTTGGTGTACCAAAAATAAAAATACATGCCAAATTATGTATTATAAAAAAACGTATAGGAAATAAAACTATCCAATATGGATTTGTAAGTACTGGTAATTTAAATGAAAGCACTTCTAAAATATACGGAGACCATTGTTTGTTAACAAGCAATCGGAATGTAATGGCTGATATTAACCGAATATTCCGATACCTAGAAAATTGGAGAAATGGAAATATTCCACTTATTGACTGTAAAACATTATTGGTTTGCCCAGACAATATGCGTAAAGAAATAGTTGGTTTGATTAATAAAGAAATTAAAGCGGCTAAATCAGGAAAGCATGCATCTATTATTTTAAAAGTCAATTCAATTAGCGACGTTCAGCTCATTGAAAAATTATATGAAGCTGCTAATGCTGGAGTAGATATTAAAATGATTGTTCGTGGAATATTTTGTCCTATCATTGAAAATAAAAAATTCAAAAAACAACCAAGCGCTATTAGCATAGTGGATGAATATTTAGAACATGCTAGAGTAATGATATTTCATAATGCAGGGAAAGAAAAAGTGTTTATTTCTAGCGCCGATTGGATGGTTAGGAACCTCGACCACCGTGTAGAAGCAGCGATTGCTATAACAAATAGCAAATTACTAGCAGAGTTAAAGGATATTATCCACATTCAATTAAGAGACAATGTAAAAGCTCGAATTCTAAACAATGAATTAAGCAACAACTATGTACCTTCCGTTGGAAAAAAGCGAATCAGGTCTCAAATTGAAACCTATCAATATTTAATTAAAAAAACAATCCCAATAAGTGAGGCTAGCGGCAATAGACATAGGAAGTAATGCAGCGCGATTATTAATTGCCGACTTAAGCAATGACAATACAGGAAAACTACAGTTTAATAAATTAAATTTAGTAAGGGTCCCATTACGTTTAGGATTTGATGTATTTGAAAAAGGAGAAATTTCGAAAGAAAAACGTGGCATGATATTGCAGACCATGAAAGCATATAGCCATTTGATTAATGCATACGGTGTTACGCATACCATAGCATGTGCCACTAGTGCCATGCGTGATGCAAGAAATAGTCAAGATATTATTCGTAAAGTTAAAATGGAAACAGGATTAGACATTGAAATAATCAGTGGCGAATTTGAAGCTTCCTTAATTTACGAAAACCATGTTGCAGAACAAATGGATACAGATCATAGTTATTTGTACATTGATGTTGGTGGCGGTAGTACAGAACTCACATTTTTTGCAGAAGGAAACCTTATTTTTAAAGAATCCTTTAATATAGGAACCATTAGAATTTTAAAAGAAATGGTGGACGATTCGAAATGGAATGAGATTAAAGAATACATCAAACAAAAAACCAAGGGTTATAAAAAAATTGCAGCCATTGGCACAGGCGGAAATATTAATAAAGTATTTTCATTAAGTAAGAAAAAAGACGGCAAACCACTTACTATCGACTTACTGAAAGACTATTATAAAGAAATTGCTAGTTTCTCCATTGAAGACAGGGTGAATATCTATAAACTAAGGGAAGACCGGGCAGATGTTATTGTTCCTGCGCTTCAAATTTATATAAATGTAATGCGCTGGGCTGATGCAGACGAAATTTATGTTCCAAAAATTGGTCTAGCCGATGGTCTTATCCAACACCTTTACAGTCAACTGATTAATAAATAGCCTGCTGGTTTACATAGTTTCACCGATAGCTTTGCAACTTTCACCCATATTCTTTAAAAAGCCCCTAAACTCAAGATAAATTTGAATATCAGATTAATCTATTTAAATTTAAGAAAAGCAAATACAATTGATTACCAAGAATAAAAATATCGTTTCTGTAATTGCGCATGTTGCCGCTTGGGTTTGTTTTTTTACCCTACCCTATTTGGTGTTTTTTCCAAGAATGTTGGATTCGCAGTATAGTATGAGCGATCATATGTTCGCTTCAATCGTATGTAATAATGTTTTTTTAGTAGTATTTTATTATTTGAACACACAAATACTGATTCCTAAACTACTAATGCAAGAAAAATGGTTTCTATATATTACTGCTGTAATTTCTAGTTTAGTATTATTCTTAATCGTTCCAAAATATATTGCCGGAATCATTGCACCTCCAGAAATTAGAAGTTTCCAAAGACCATCTTTACCTAACGCACCACCTGGAAGATCTTGGCAAGGTAGAAAGCGCCCATTAGTTGAACCTTTCAATATGGCCATATTCTTTATGGTATTTACTGTTGGAACCTGCGTGGCTGTTATTCAACGTTGGTTAAAAACAGAAGAACACAGAAAAGAAACAGAAAGTGAAAAGTTAAATACAGAATTGTCTTTTTTAAAATCTCAAATCAACCCACATTTCTTTTTTAATACGTTGAATAATATTTATTCATTGGCTGTGGTTAAAAGCGAAAAAACAGCACCTGCGGTGATGAAACTATCTTCTATCATGCGGTATATTTTAACAGAAACAAATAACAATTTGGTGCCGCTGCAAAACGAAGTAGATTTTACAAAAAATTATATTGAATTACAACAAGTAAGACTAACAGAAAAAACAACTGTTAATTTCGATATTGTTGGAGATGTAGAAAATAAAAATATTGCTCCTTTATTATTTATTCCTTTTGTTGAAAATGCTTTCAAATATGGCATTAGCACTAAATCATCCTCTGTAATTAATATTCATATTGAATCACTTGATGATAAAATTATTTTCACAGCAAGTAATTACATTGTTCCATCAGAAAACAATATGATGGAGAACACAGGCATTGGAATTAATAATGTAAAAAGGCGATTAGAATTAATGTACCACAATAAACATCAATTAAGCAATACCATCAAAGACAACAATTATCTAGTTCATTTAGAGATTAGCATTTAATGATACACTGTATAGCCATAGATGACGAACCACTTGCATTGCAGCTTATCAGTGAATATTGTGGCAAAATATCATTCTTACAATTAGACAAAGTATTTACCAATACTGACGAAGCTAAAATTTGGCTAGAGCAAAACAAAGTAGATTTATTGTTTTTAGATATTCAAATGCCCGATATTAACGGGCTTCAATTTTATAAAAGTTTAATTGAAAAACCTCCAGTTATTTTCACCACTGCTTATAAAGATTTTGCAGTAGAAGGATTTAATGTTGATGCAGTTGATTATTTATTAAAGCCTTTTGAATACGATCGATTTTTAAAAGCAGCCTACAAAGGCAAAGAATATATAGACTTTTTAAGTTCTCAAGAATTACAATTGAATTCCATTTTTGTAAAAGTGAATTACGAAATAATGAAAATCAATTTAAAAGATTTAGAACTCATAGAAGCGCTCGACGATTATATTAAATTATATATTAAACCCACACCAGTACTAACCTTAATGACACTCAAAAGTATTTTAGAGAAATTACCTTCTAGAGATTTTGTGCGTGTTCATCGCTCCTTTATTGTGCCGATCAATAAAATTGAAAAGTTTAGCAAGACCAAATTAATGGTTGCTGGAAAAGAAATTCCAATTGGCAGTAGCTATAATGCTGTATACGACCAATTATTATTACTCTCTAAGAATAAATAATTGAGCATCATATTTTAGCTGATGCTATAGATTGTGTAAATTGAAAAATCGAATTTTATACAATTGACTCCAATTAAAACTTTAAAGTCGTATACCCTTTCAAACCATAGGTGGTTAATGTAGTAAGAGCCGATAAAGCCACTTTCACTTCTGGCGTAACTGACTGACTATCGATACTTCTTTTAAATAGTGTTTGGCCACAAACAAACAACTCAACACCTGCTTTATTCAATGCAGCAATTAATGGCAAATTAGGATTGTCTACACCAAATTTTTTGTGGTAAGATTCATTGTTCATTACAACAAATGCAGCACCACCGTGTATCACAGCAATTACTTTCAAATGCTTACCTGTTACACCACCTAGTGCTTGTAAATTAATCAGTTTTGCCACAGACTCTAAATTTTCTAGCAAAATTTCTGGCTTTTCTGATCCTGTTACCAAATCAAACATCACTTTGTATTTTAAAGAAGGATCTGGGTTCTCAACAGCAAAAGGCACTTCATACACAGTACCAAATCCCTTAATTACTGGATTCACTTTATTTTGGGCATTGGCTACTATTAATAAAACAGAGCAACAGATTAACAAAAAACACTTTTGCATAAGATTTAAATTTAAAATCAAGGTATGAATTATTTAGATAGAATAATTAGCCTGCTATTTCCCGAATTTTTTCTTGAGTAATGCCAAGGCATCATTCACACTCAAATCTGCTAAGTCTGCTTCTTTTTTAGGAGGAGCCGATGACTTAGTATTTTGAGGTATTGGGCGATTAGGCCTAGCAGTTCTGGCAGGCCCTTCTTGGGTTTGTTTTATGGATAGTGCAATACGTTTGCGGGCAATATCTACCTCCACTACTTTTACCTGCACCTTATCATTCAATTTTAGCACTTCGCTAGGATCTGTAATATAACTGTGGGAAATTTCACTAACATGCACCAATCCATCTTGCTTAACCCCAATATCTACAAACGCACCAAAACGGGTAATATTCGTAACCATTCCAGGCAATACCATACCAACAGTTACTTCTTCTATTTTATAAATATTAGCATACTCAAATTGCTCTAACTCACTTCTTGGATCTAAACCTGGTTTTTTTAATTCCGTCAAAATATCTTTAATGGTTAATTCACCAAAAGCTTCTGAAGTATATTTTTTTACATCAATATTTTTTAAAGCAGATTCATTAGCAATTAAACTTTTTAATTCCACGCCTAGGTCATTAGCCATTTGTGCTACCAATACATAAGCTTCTGGGTGGACCGCACTTTGGTCTAGCGGATTGTTGCCTTGTTGAATTCTACAAAAACCAGCACATTGTTCAAATGCTTTAGCACCTAATCTTGGTACTTTTAGTAATTGACTACGATCTGTAAACTTGCCAATTTCTGCACGATGCTTTACAATATTTTCAGCCAAGCCTGGTCCTATACCACTCACATAACTTAATAAATGTTTACTAGCTGTATTTAGATTCACACCTACATTATTCACGCAACTTATGACTGTTTGGTCTAGTCTTTCTTTTAGTCTAAACTGATTTACATCGTGCTGGTATTGTCCTACACCAATACTTTTGGGATCTATTTTTACTAGTTCAGCCAATGGATCCATTAAGCGCCTACCAATACTTACAGCTCCACGTATGGTAATATCTTCGTCTGGAAATTCTTCTCTAGCAATTTCAGAGGCAGAATAAATAGAGGCACCGTCTTCATTAACTAAAAAAATGGGTAGTTTTAAGTCCATTTTTTTTATGAACTGCTCAGTTTCTCGTCCGGCAGTTCCATCACCAATTGCAAACACTTCAATATTAAATTCTTTAACCAATTCCTTTATTTTATATTCACTATCATACAAACGATTGGCTTCATGTATATATATTAAACTTGTTTTTTGCAGTGTTCCTTTTTCGTCTAAACACACCACTTTACAACCAGTTCTATACCCAGGATCAAGTGCAAGAATTCGTTTACTTCCTAGTGGTGAACTTAATAATAATTGCCTTAGATTTTCTGCAAAAACAGTGATGGCTTCTTCATCTGCTTTTTGTTTTAATGACGATCTAAATTCAGATTCTAAACTTGGTTGCAATAATCTTCTGTATGCATCTTTAATGGCTTTTTTAATTTGGTCGCCAGACTCACTCATTCCATTAATATAAATTGCTTCTAGTGTTTCAAGTGCGGTTTCTTCGAGCGGTAAAATATTCATGCGAAGAAACCCTTCTAAAAAGCCACGCAATACTGCCAATATTCTGTGCGAAGGAATTTTATAAATCGGTTCAGAAAAATCAAAATAGTCTTTGTACTTAATTCCTTCTGTTTCTTTATCTGCCAATACTTTGCTTTGTAATAATGCAGTGTCTTCAAATAATTTGCGCAACTTAGCTCTAACTTCTGCATTTTCATTAACAAGTTCCGAAATAATATCTCTAGCACCTTGCAAAGCCTCATCAACAGTAGTAATTTTATCTGTAAAATACTTTGCAGCCTCAGCTGCAACAGCAGTATTTGTTTGTTCTAAAATTAACAATGCCAATGGCTCTAAACCATTCTCAAGAGCCGTTTGGGCTTTGGTTTTTCTTTTAGGTTTATATGGCAAATAAATGTCTTCTAATTCAGTAATAGTAGTTGCTGCATCTAATTTTTTCTGCAGTTCCTCGGTTAGTTTACCTTGTTCTGAAATTGTTTTTTCTATAAAGGTTTTTCTTTCTGAAAACTCTTTTAATAATTTTGCTTCGTCTTGAATTTGTTGAATTTGCACTTCGTCTAGCCCACCTGTTTTATCTTTTCTATATCGTGCTATAAATGGAATGGTTGCCGCTTCTTCTAATAAGGAAATGACTGATTCAACCTGTGTAATACGGATATTTAACTTAGCGGCAATGATTGATGCAAACGAACTCATATAGTATAAAGATTAACGGATGATTATTTCAGGGATGCGAATGTAATGGCTGAAAAGGAAAAGAAAAATAGAAGATAT
Source organism: Sediminibacterium sp. (assembly GCA_037132335.1). Lineage (GTDB taxonomy): Bacteria > Bacteroidota > Bacteroidia > Chitinophagales > Chitinophagaceae > Sediminibacterium. Next base: position 10,467 of record JBAXPJ010000018.1, read on the forward strand.
TAACAACGAAACGATTAGGGTTTAGAACAAAAAAATAGTTGTTACTAGTATAAGTTGAACGCACAAACTCTATTCGCCATTTTGTTCTTTTAACATTGCTTCTTTTTTAAGCATGTCTTTAATAATTGGCAACCCATCTTTTTCTAAAATCAATTGCATGATTTGAGCAGTTGCTAATGCATCGCCACCAGCACGATGTCGGCCTTCAATTTGAATGCCTAATTCTCTGGTAAGATATCCTAAGCCATATTTTTTTAAACCAGGAAATACTTTTCTACTTGTTCTGATAGTACAAACTTTTGGGGCTTGCAAATTGAATCCTGCAGTTTCTAAATGGTATTTCACAAAAGAATAATCAAAATTTACATTGTGTGCAATAAACACGCGATCGTGTAATAAGGTATAAATATTTTTAGCCACTGTATTAAAAGAAGGTGCATCGGCAACCATTGCATCTGAAATACCAGTCATATTGGCAATAAATGGTGGTATAATTTGGTGTGGATTTATTAAGGTAGAATATTGCCCCTCAATGGTACTGCCATCCATTAGTACAATAGCTATTTCAGTAATCCCGTGCTGTTGAGGAAAACCGCCTGTTGTTTCTATATCCACTACTGCGAACCGCATATCCAATAAAATTCTTGCTAAAAAATGAAATTGAGTGTAACTTACAACAATCGAGTTAGTATGGAAAAAGATAATACGAAAGAACGCACAAACAATAGCTTTCAGAATAAGATTGCCCTATTAATAATCATAGGTATTTTATTATTGGTCTCCTATTTTCAATGGAAACACCGTTAATTAGACTTTCCTTTTTCAGCCACAGCGGTTTTACTTACTTTTGCAAATACTTAATAATAAAGTACCTGATAGTATGGAGCTGAGCAAAAATTATATTCCTACTGAAGTTGAAGCAAAATGGTATGCTCATTGGTTAGCCGCTGGTTATTTTGCCAGTAAGCCCGATGAACGCGAGCCTTATACCGTTGTAATTCCCCCGCCAAATGTAACTGGGGTGCTACATATGGGTCACTGTTTAAATAATTCTATTCAAGATATATTGGTTAGGCGTGCAAGAATGATGGGTAAAAATGCCTGTTGGGTTCCTGGTACAGACCATGCATCTATTGCCACAGAAGCCAAAGTAGTGGCCATGTTGCGCGAAAGAGGTATTGCCAAATCTTCTTTAAGCAGAGATGAGTTTTTAGGATATGCTTGGGAATGGAAGGAAAAATATGGCGGCATTATTTTACAACAATTGCGCAAATTAGGATGTAGCCTTGATTGGGACAGAACCTCTTTTACCATGGATCCTGACTACTACCAATCTGTTATTGGCGTATTTATGGACCTCTATAAAAAAGGGCATATCTATCGTGGTAAGCGAATGATTAATTGGGATGTTCGGGCCAAAACTGCCCTAAGTGACGAAGAAGTTATTTACAAAGAAGTACAAAGCAAATTGTATTATCTCCAGTATAAAATTGACGGATCAGATACCTCTGAACATATTGTAATTGCTACTGTTCGGCCTGAAACCATTTTGGGTGATTCGGCTATTTGTGTACACCCCGACGACGAAAGATTCAAACATTTACACGGAAAATTTGCATTTGTTCCTTTAATTAATAGAAGAATTCCAATCATTGCAGACGATTATGTAGCAATGGATTTTGGAACAGGTGCCTTAAAAGTAACGCCTGCTCATGATATGAATGATTACCAATTGGGTCAAAAATACCAGTTGGAAATTATTGATACCATGAACGATGATGGCACGATGAGCCAAGCAGCACAACTATTTATTGGTATTGACAGACTAGATGTAAGAAAGCAAATTATTCCAATATTGGAAGCTGCTGGTAGTTTAGTTAAAATAGAAGAATACACCAACCAAGTTGGTTTTAGTGAACGAACCGATGCAGTAGTAGAACCCCGACTTAGTTTACAATGGTGGGTTAGCATGAAGCAATTAGCAGAGCCAGCACTAAAAGCGGTGATGGATGAAGAAATTAATTTCCATCCAGCTAAATTTAAAAACCTCTACCGTCATTGGATGGAGAATATTAAAGACTGGTGCATTAGCAGACAACTTTGGTGGGGACATCGAATTCCGGCCTATTATGCGCCGGATGGTCGTTTTGCAGTGGCCGCTAATATAGCAGATGCCATTGCACAATTATCAACCCCAGAACATCCACTTACTGCAGCAGATATAAAACAAGATGAAGACTGTTTGGATACTTGGTTTTCAAGTTGGTTATGGCCTTTTGAAGTATTTAAAGGATTGTCTAAACCAGGAAACGAAGAAGTCAATTATTATTATCCTACCAATACATTGGTTACTGCTCCAGAAATTATCTTTTTCTGGGTGGCACGGATGATTATGGCAGGATATGAATACCAAGGTGGCAAACCTTTTAAAGACGTGTATTTTACAGGAATAGTACGTGACAAACAGGGTCGAAAAATGAGTAAGAGTTTGGGAAATTCTCCAGAACTTTTAGGATTGATAGATAAATATGGTGCCGATGCTGTTCGTTTTGGCATTATGATTTCATCGCCTGCAGGGAACGATTTATTATTTGATGAATCTTCATTAGAACAAGGTAGAAATTTCAATAACAAACTTTGGAATGCCTTGAAATTGCTAAAAATGTGGGATGCTAGACAATCTAGCAATACAAGTATAGCAGATGAATCCGCCAACGAAACTTTTGCTATCAATTGGTTTGAGAATAGATTAAATGCCGTTAAAGCAGAATCAGAAGCATTAATGGAACAATTCCGTTTGAGTGAAGCGTTAAAAGTGATTTACTCATTAATATGGGATGATTTCTGTAGCTGGTATTTAGAGTGGATTAAACCAGGTTTTGAACAGCCCATTGACGCCGCTGTTTATCAAAAAACAGTATCGTTTTTTGAAGAGTTGATGCAAATATTGCACCCATTCATGCCATTTATAACAGAAGAGATCTATCATTTATTAGCTGAGCAAACAGAAGATTTGTGTATTAAGCAAAATAAAGTTGCGGCTCCTTTAAATGCTAGCATTACTGCATCTGGCGAATTATTGAAACAAGTAATTTCGGCATTACGTGATGCTCGAAACAAAAACCAACTCAAACCAAAAGAAGCCATTAAATTATTTATTCAAACAGATAATATTAGCAGTTATCAAGCCATTGAATCAATTCTGTCTAAACAAATAAATGCTGCTGAAATTAGCTATACCAATACTTCCATTGCTAATAGTATTGTTGTAGCAGTTGAAAAAGATAAATTTTTTATTGAAACCGAAAAGCAATTAGACGCTACTACTTTAAAAGCAGAACTATTAAAAGACCTCGAGCACCAAGAAGGTTTTTTAGACGCTGTTACTAAAAAATTATCAAATGAAAGATTTGTTCAAAATGCTAAGCCAGAAATCGTAGCATTAGAACAAAAAAAACAGGCTGATGCGCTTGCTAGAATTAATACTATTAAAGAAAGTTTAGCCAATTTAGCTTAATGAAAATATCCGCTTGTTTTTTACGAATTTTAATATTGCTCTCTATTATTGCTTCGTTTACCAATAGTAGTCATGCGCAAAATTGGGATATTAATTTATTGCAAAATATTAATCCACAAAATCCAAATAGCAATACCTGGAAAGCAATTACCAATACAGCAGAACCCTTATCTGTTGCGGTTCCTATCAGTATGTATGCCTTGAGTTTATTCAATAATAACCAACACCTTAAAAAAAATGCATACCAATTAGCTGCTAGTTTAGTTGTAAATGCTGTAGCTACCGAAGGTTTTAAAATTATTGTAAATAGGGATAGACCATTTGTTACTTATCCTAATAGTGTATTTCCAATTTCTACAGACGAGAAAAATAAATCAATGCCATCCGGACATACTTCTTTTTCTTTCACTACTGCCACCAGTGTTTATTTAATGTACCCAAAATGGTATGTTGCAGTGCCCGCTTTTGCTTGGGCTACAAGTGTAGGTTATAGTAGAATGTATCTTGGTTTACACTACCCTTCTGATGTATTGATGGGCGCAGTGGTTGGTAGTACTAGCGCAATAATTACAAACTGGGCTAGAAAAAATTTGATCAACCGAAAGAAAAAAAATCTTGCAAAAAAACCTTAGTGTACCAATACATGTGTTTGTTTAATAATCCCCATAACAAATACACTTTGTACATGTCCAATATTTTCTGCTTGGCTTAATTTATTTACATGAAAATTGTAGTAGTCATCCATACTTTCCGCAACTACTTTTAACATAAAATCAAATTCCCCAGAAATATTATAGCACTCAATTACTTCATTCATTTCTTGAATGCTTTTAATAAATTTCGCACCTGCATTTTTATTGTGCTGTTTTAGTGAAACATAACATATTACCATTAAGCCTTTACGAACTTTTGTATGGTCTAGTAATGTGGCATATTGCTTTATTACACCCGTTTCTTCTAATCGTTTAATTCTTTCGTGAACAGGAGTTGTACTTAAGTGTATTTTTTCGGCTATTTCTTTTACTGTGGCACGTGCATTTTGCTGAAGAATTTGCAGAATTGCAAGGTCTTTTGCATCTAAAGACAAAACGGCATTAGTGGAATCTGCTGTTTTTATTGATTTTGCCATATGAATTAGTACTTATATTCTAATAAATTGCTAAATTATGGATTTATCTACTAAAAAACAGATTATTTACTAGTATTTTATTCTATCAAACTACATTTGCAGCATAAAATAAACAAATATGTCTACACTTACTTCTTCTATTGATTTCAGCTTACCGTACAAAGTAGCTGATATTAGCTTAGCTGATTGGGGCCGCAAGGAAATCCGTTTGGCTGAAGCTGAAATGCCAGGTTTAATGTCTTTACGTAGCGAATACGGTGCTACACAACCACTGAAAGGTGCGCGTGTTGCTGGTTGTTTGCACATGACTATTCAAACTGCTGTATTAATTGAAACTTTAATTGCCTTGGGTGCAGAAGTAAAATGGAGCTCTTGCAACATTTTCTCAACGCAAGACCAAGCTGCTGCTGCAATTGCTGCTGCTGGTATTGGTGTTTTTGCTTGGAAAGGTCAGTCTCAAGAAGAAGCTGATTGGTGTATAGAACAAACATTATTCTTTGGTGGTGCAGACCGTCCTTTGAATATGATTTTAGATGATGGTGGAGATTTAACCAATATTGTTTTTGATAAATATCCTGAGTTAATTACTAATATCAAAGGATTGTCTGAAGAAACAACTACAGGTGTTCACCGTTTATATGAGCGCATGGCAAAAGGCACTTTGCCAATTCCTGCAATCAATGTAAATGACTCTGTTACTAAATCTAAATTCGATAACAAATATGGTTGTCAAGAATCATTGGTTGATGCTATCCGTAGAGCTACCGATGTAATGATGGCTGGTAAAGTTGCAGTTGTAGGTGGATATGGTGATGTGGGTAAAGGTTCTGCCCTTTCTTTAAAAGGTGCAGGTTGCAGGGTTATTGTAACTGAAATTGATCCTATTTGTGCTTTACAAGCTGCAATGGAAGGATTTGAAGTAAAACCAATGGCTGAAGCTGTTAAAGAAGCTGATATTATTGTTACTGCATCGGGTTGTAGAGACTTGATTACAGAAAAACATTTCCGTTCAATGAAAGACAAAGCAATCGTTTGTAATATTGGCCACTTTGATATTGAAATTGATGTTGCTTGGTTGAATAATCATTATGGTCAAACAAAAGATACCATTAAACCTCAGGTTGATTTGTACAATATTGATGGAAAAGACATCATCTTATTGGCTGAAGGTCGTTTGGTAAACTTAGGTTGTGCAACTGGTCACCCATCATTTGTAATGAGTAATTCTTTCTCAAACCAAACACTTGCTCAAATTGAATTATGGAACAACCATAGCAACTACGAGAACAAAGTGTATGTGTTACCAAAACATTTAGATGAAAAAGTAGCACGTTTACACCTTGCAAAAGTTGGCGCTGTTTTAGATGTATTAAGTGATGCGCAAGCAGAATACTTAGGCATTTCTGTTGAAGGTCCATTTAAAGCAGACTTATACAGATATTAATAGTTAACAAAAGCGTACAAAAGACTGTATCTGAAATAGATACAGTCTTTTTTTATTCAATATATAGCATACTAATTTAATCATCAGTAGTCTTATAATTTATATTTAAAACAAGGCGCTTTTGGCGATAGCTACAAATTATTTAATAAATAATTATAATATAAACCAAGTGATATTGTGTATAAGTAATGCTGTAGTTAAATACTTGCTTTCTTTATTCAGATTTCGTGTATAAATAACCAATTGATTAAGCGTATTATCCTTTTATTTTTGTGAAAACTTGATTGTATGAATATTCGCATTTTTATTGCATTTATTACACTATTTATTTTAACTGCTTGCGGCAACAACAAAGACAATACAACAACTATTGACTCTTCAAAAATGGTTATTGCCAAACCAGTTCCAGGTACACCCATTAAATATGATAGTGCAAAACGTTATATCTTTTTAACTTGGGACGATTCTCCTCAACCTCCAGGTACTAATATTTGTAAAAGAATATTTCACGAAGCTGGCGTAAAAGCAACTTTTTTTTCGGTAGGCATGCACTATAATATTGAGCCAAGAAGAAAACGTTTATTAGATAGTATTCGCAATAGCTATCCAGAATTTTTATTGGCAAACCATAGTTTCTCTCACGCTTTTAAAGACAATTACAATTTCTTTTATACACATGTAGATAGCGCAGTTAACGATTTTGTTAGAGCCGAAAAAGAAATGGGTATTCAGGTTAAAATTATTCGTTTGCCAGGCCGTAACACTTGGGCAGGTAAAACTGAAACCAAAGGACCAAAAACTAGTGAGAATGTTGCTAAGAAACTAGCGGCTATGGGGTACAATATAATTGGTTGGGATGTTGAATGGGAAATGATAAAAGGCAATAGTCCAAAACAAGGTGCTACTCAATTGGCAAATAATATCAATGAGAAATTCGAGTCTGGTTATACCAATGAGCAGAACACGATGGTTATTTTAGCACATGATAGAATGTTCCAAAAACAACCCTATATGGATTCTTTAAAAGCATTTATTGCCCTATTAAAGAAAGATCCTAGAAATGTATTTGAAACGATTGACCATTATCCTTTGGTTCAAAACAAATAACCAATTTTAGGCCTAAACTCACTGAGTGTTCAATACGATTAAACCCTTAACTTCGCCTATTAGGCTTTAAAAACACGTAAGTTAAAAAATAAACCATATACATATTCGCATGCAATTGAACCCATCTAAGATTGAAGTAATGCAATTTTTGGCGCAAAAAATTGAAAGCATTATTGAAGAATATTTAAAGGATATTAATACCAATTGGCAACCTTCTGATTTTTTACCTGAGAGTAACAATCCAGATTTTACCAAAGAAATTAAAGAAATTCAACAACAGTGTAAAGAATTGCCTTACGATTATATGGCGGTTTTAGTGGGTGATGTAATCACAGAAGAAGCGCTTCCAACCTATGAAAGCTGGCTAATAGACATTGAAGGTATCAGCAAAGCCGAGCCTCAAGGCTGGAGTAAATGGATTAGAATGTGGACTGCCGAAGAAAACAGACACGGAGACCTATTAAACAAATACATCTATTTGTCTGGCAGGGTAAACATGAAACAAATGGAAATTACCACGCAACACTTAATTGCAGATGGTATGGAAATTGGAACAGCAAGAGATCCTTATAAAAACTTTGTTTATACTTCTTTTCAAGAGATGGCAACCAATGTTTCTCATAGAAGAACTGCTACTATTGCCAAGAAACATGGCAACGAACAATTGTCAAAAATATGTGGCGTAATTGCAGCAGATGAAGCACGACATGCAAAAGCTTATAAGAGTTTTGTAACCAAAATTTTTGAATTAGATCCTAGTGAAATGATGTTGGCTTTTGAAGATATGATGCGCAAAAAAATTGTTATGCCTGCCCATTTTATGCGTCAACAAGGCGAAAAAATTGGTACTAGTTGGTCGCATTTTAGCGATGCAGCTCAGCGCTTAGGAGTTTATACTAGCATGGACTATACCAATATCATGGAATCTCTCATTCAAGAATGGAATATTGGAAATATTTGCAGCCTATCTGGTGCTGCTGAAAAAGGTAGAGACTATTTAATGGCACTCCCCGATCGATTTAGAAAAGTAGCTGAACGCAGTGGCATTAAAGCTCCTTTAGAATACCAATTCAATTGGATTTTATAATTAAAAAATAAATCAACAGTTATCACGCCTAATTTGTCTAAAACAGTATTCGATTCGAATTTATCAGATGAGATTGCTGAAGACTTTTTCTTGAGTAAGGAGCAAGCAGATAATGTGTTTGATTATTTTAAAACAAGTTCGATTTTTTTGTGGAAAGACATCCACAATTGCGAAGATCGTGCAGAAGCAATCGCTTTATTGCTAACCCATTGGAATATCCCACATTATAAAGGATGGGTATTTAGTGGCTTTTTCTTAAAAAATCAACCAGGATCTCTAGTTAATTGGTGGAACTACCATGTAGCAACTGCATTGCCCGTAAAAGAAAATAATACTATTGTTTATTATGTAATTGACCCTCCTCATTTTAATGAATTAGCAACACTTGCTGATTGGGCAAATATGGTTACACTTGAAGCCAATAGTTACCATATCATTAAATATGCCAACGCCTATATTTTTCCAACAGGAATTATTAAAAAATCTAATTGGCATTTGCGCAATAAGCAAAACCTAAAATGGACGATGCAAGGTTTGGCAGGAATCAATGGCGTAAGCATTACAGGTAAAGCGCAGGTAGCATTTAATAAGCACCATATTAAAAGAACCATCCAAAGATTCACAGCATTAAAAAACCAACATCCCTTTAAATCATAAACTGCATTTGCTAAGTTTCTAATAAGGAAATACCTTTGCACTATGTTACCTACATTCCATATTAGTAAAGCCAACGAGGCTGATATAGATGCGCTTGTAACCCTTGTAAACAGTGCCTATAGAGGCGAATCTTCTAAGCAAGGCTGGACAACAGAAGCCGATTTACTTGATGGATCAAGAACAGATGCACAAACAATGTTCTTGGAAATGCAAAACCAAAACCAGCAATTTTTAAAAGCAGTTGACCCATTTAATAAAATTATAGGATGTGTTAGTCTAGTAAAAAAAGATACGTTGTTATATTTAGGGATGCTAACCGTTCAGCCAACTATTCAAGCAAAAGGAATTGGAAAAGCATTGCTTGATGCAGCAGAAAACACTGCTATTTCGTTAGGCTTAGATACCATAGAAATGACCGTTATTTCTGTAAGAACAAATCTTATTGATTGGTATATTAGAAAAGGATACCAGCTAACCGGCGAAACGCTGCCATTTCCTACAGATCCTAAATTTGGCATTCAAAAACAAGCTTTAATGTTTTGTGTGCTGCGAAAAAAATTACACAATTAGAAACCCCAATGATGCATTGCTTTTAAATCTTCTTTTGCACAATTTATTGGCGTATCATTTTGATAAGACTCTTGTTCGATAATGAAATGTTTGGTGCCCCCATTTTTTTTGGCTTCATTGATAATTTCTTTAATGCCAACTATTCCTTTTCCAAGTAGGGTACTTTCATATCCATCGTGTAAATCGCCCGCTTGTAAAGATTTAATTTCGTCTTTCACATGCATTAGTTCAAATCGGCCAGGATAGGTTTTTAAAATCTCCAAAGCCCTTCCTCCTGCTCCATACATATTTCCAATATCTAATTGTTGCGCTACCAATGAAGGATCTGTATGATTGATCATTATATCAAACACTTTCTGGTTATTCAATTGGGTGCTGAATTCAAAATTATGGTTGTGATAACCAAATTTCATTCCTGATTTTTTACACAACGCGCCCGATTTATTAAACACTTCCATATAAGCAACTAAATCATCGTATTTCTTTCTTAAACTGTCATCTAACCATGGACTAATAACATATTGTTGACCCATAAATGCTGCATCTTCTATGGTTAACTTCCACTCATCTGTAAAATCTTTTTTAGTAGCATCCCAATGTTTTCTTTCCATTACGGTATGCCCACTAAGCATTTTCAAACTAAGACCATCAAGTATTTTTTTGAATTCAGCTGCTGAATACCCATAAAATTTACGATTGATATAATTAGCATGTTCTACATTTTTATATCCCATTAAAGCCAATTGCTGTAAGGTTCCTAAAGGATCTTTTCGCATATCGTCTCTAACAGAGTACAATTGAATACCTAAAACCGTTGTTGGCTTAGCTGAAGCAAGTAATTGATTTGTATAAAATGATGCGCTAACAAATGCTAAACTTGTTTTTGCTAAGAAACTTCTTCTAGAAACTTGCATACCCTATTTTTAATGAATGAATACGAACCTTTTATTAAATTGATAAGTCTAATTTAATTGATTTTCACAATATTATAATAGAAATCTATAAGTACGGTATTGATTAATTAAATTTAGGATTCTTTAACTGATTTAGGTTTTCAATGCTTCGACTGTCTGCTACATATCGCTTGGTTGTTACCCTAATGATATTAGTATGTATTGTTAGTAATATAGCTGCGCAAGTAAAAAACGATACTGATACTTTTTTCTTGGCTAAAAAAAATGGGTTATGGGGTAAACTAGGCAAAAGTATTTCTGTAAGTGGTGAAACACCTATTTCAACCGAAGATGCCGTAAAAAAAAATGAAGACAATTTCAGTCGTTTTAAAGGAAAAATCATTCATTCAATTCAGGTTCAAAAAATAGACTTTAATAGTTCTATTAACGATACCAGTTCCAATAAACATAATTTCTTTAACGACATCGGTAATTTTTTACATACTAATACTTCGGAAAAAATAATTAAACGAAATTTATTTTTCAATATTGGAGACAGCTTATACCCTGCTTTATTAGCTGATAACGAAAGGTTTTTACGCGATATTAGTTATTTACAAGATGCCAAAATAATAATTAAAGAAAATGTTGTATTCAAAAATGAGGTGGATGTTTTAATACTATGCCAAGATGTTTTTCCTATTGGCGGAAGTGCAGATTTGGGTAGTGAAAAAATGTTGAATTTTGAAATTAACGATGATAACTTTGCTGGTAAAGGCGATAGAATTGCCATTAAAAATTTAATTGATTTAGACAGAACGCCTTATTTTGGAATTGGTGGACAATATTTAAAAAGAAATTTCTTGGGTAGTTTTGTAAATATCAGTTTGGGCTTAAGTACAATAGAGCCAGGTTTTAATAGTGGCAGAAAAGAAGAAACTGCCTGGTATTTTAAAGCAGATCTCCCATTAGTAAGCCCATATAGTGTTTGGACTGGTAGTTATGAAACCTCATTTAGGTACACCAATAATAATTTTACAAAAGATTCTTTGTATCAGTCGGATTTTAAATATAATTATAGAATATTAGACGGCTGGTTAGGATACAATATTAGCGCGAAAAAAGATATCGGTACACAGATAAAAAATCGACTAAAACACCTCTTGGCAATTCGTGGTGCTTACCGAAGATTTTATGATATTCCCAAATTTTATCAAACAAACTATAATAGTTCTTATTCTGATTTAACCACTGTACTGAGTTCATTAACTGTATTTGAGCAAGATTATTATCATACAAATTTCATTTATGGATTTGGGCGAAATGAAGACGTTCCTGAAGGATTTTCTATGTCATTAACAGGAGGTTGGACTAATAGAAACAATATAGAAAGACCCTATTTGGGGTACGAATACCAACGAGCCTATTTTACTAGAAAGAAGGCTTATGTTAATTATCAAATTCGAATGGGCACCTATTTTTATCAATCGAAATTTGAGGACATTAGTTTTTTAAGTAGTGTTGAACTATTTACCCGATTAAGAAAATTGGGAAATAGCAAATGGCTTAGTAGGCATTTTATTAGTGCTAGTATTACACAACAAATGAAGTCGAAATTAAATGACCCATTATACTTATATAGCGTATTTGGTATACAAGATTTTAACAATGCCTCTAATAAAACAACTACCAGAATAAGTACTAATTGGGAATCTGTTTTTTATAATACATGGAAATTCTTTGGCTTTAGTTTTGCACCATTTGTATTTACAAATGTATCTTATGTAAATGACCCTAGTCAACCATTTGCCAATGGCGATGTATATAGCGCTTTTGGTAGTGGCTTAAGAACTAGAAACGAAAACTTGGTATTTGGTACCATGGAATTACGTGCGTCTTATTATCCTAGAACCATTGGTAGTATGAAAGTGTGGAATATTATTTTCAATACTGCATTGCAATTTAAATACAATAGCCAATTGGTTAAAAGACCCGACTTTGTATTAGTAAATTAAATTATAAGTACTTTTCTTATTTAAATTACAACCTTTAACCACACATTTTGTTGATACTGAAGTAGCTAAAGCTGCAAGAAAAAATGAATTATGGTACAAGCGTATAATTTTTTAGCCAGTTGGCAACTTTTTCCTGAAAAATGTGATTTCAAATTTGGCTTAGCACCCAAAAATGGAAATTATAAAATTGAAAGTGTTCAAAACAAACACGCATTAAGTATTAGTATCAATTGGGTAAGTATTGAAAACGAAGCCTTTTATAGTCAATACGAAATGGTTCCAGACAATACCATTCGCCCTTTTGAAAACCAAGAAATTGCAGATTCTATACAAGCTTCTATTGTTAACGCCTCTACCATTAGCTGTTTGTTTATAAAAGAAGAAAAAACAATTTTAACCATAACGCACGAAATTTTACAGAATGGTTATTTACGCATAACACATGAAGGTTTCGATACATCAAATCAACCCTTTGTAAATATTGAAATTTACCATAAGCAAATGAGTGTGTTGCCTTATGCCTCATCGGTTGGTAGTGTTGCTATTAGACCTACAAAAGAAGGAGTAATAAAACACAAGGCATTAAGCGCTATGGAAGAGCAGACCAATATGCAACTAGATCAAATTAAACAACAAATTGAATTACTTGCTAGGCAAGCACAAGAAATTAAAAAAAGAAAGGAATTAAGTTTAATGATTTACGAGGCCAAACTTAGTTTCAAACCTCAAATAGGGCAATTATATCATCTGTATGAAAAACGCGATGGATCACATATTTTATCACTTGTAGCACCACAAGAATGGGGCGGCGCAGGTCCTTTCAAACAATTTATATCTTCGGTAAGATTATTAGCCGATCATACTTGGATAGAATTACAGCATGATGCCAGTTTCAGAAACTAAATTTTTCCAAACAAACTTCCACCCGCTTCAAAGATTCTATTGATTCTTTTTTCAACTTCCAAATCTTTTAATACTGGCGGTGCATGGTGGGGTTTAATACGCGCATCAATGACTAGTGGTCCATTACATCCCCAGTGTTTATGTACGGTGCTAGCAGCTATTCCATGAATATCATTAGCAGGATTACACCTAGTAAAACATACCCATAAAAAATTATTCAAATTAGCACTTGCAAACGAAGCATCGTCACACAATACAATCAATGGTGTATTTGCTATTTCAGGTATGTGTTGGTTTAATTGGCTATCTAAATCACTAATTTCAGCAATAGCAGTTTGATCGTTAACATAAGCAGCACATTGAAGTAACACTACGCCGGGTATAGCCAATTGTGGATTTGAAAATTGTTGAAGACCATTAAAAACAACAGGCAATACTGTTGCTAAATTTCTTTTAGGTTCACCCACTGCGGCAAATACAACTTTGCTTCCACTATTTAATCCTGAACCAGAATAATCAAGCGTATCCATGGTAGTATTGGTGTAAAAATGAATATCTCTTTTTAGATCAATTCTTTCTAATACATATTGCAAATATTCCAATACATTTTGTGCATTTAAATCTTTCTTGGCATCATCTGTTATAAATAAAAATTTGGCCAAACTCAATTGCCCAGTTCCTAAAATATGATTGGCAATGGTTAATAATTCTGCTGGTTGTTTGGTAGGTGCATAAGGTGTATACCTTTCGCTACCAATGGCTAATAACAATGGATGTACGCCTGCAGCATCAACTGCATTTACTTGTTTTAATCCTGGAATTTCTTGTGGAATGGCTGCTCCTGTTAATTCGTGAATTAGGTTACCAAAACTTGTATCTTCTTGTGGTGGCCTTCCTACAACTGTAAAAGCCCAAATAGCATTTTTCTTTGCATACACTTTGTGCACGCGCATAACAGGGAAAGAATGCGCCAAACTATAATAGCCCAAATGGTCTCCAAATGGTCCTTCTGATTTATTTTCTCCTGGAAATACTTCACCGGTAATTACAAAATCGGCGTCTGTACTAATAGCAAATCCATCTTCATAACAATACCTAAAACGTCGGCCGCCTAATACACCAGCAAAAGTCATTTCACTAATACCTTCGGGCAATGGCATTACTGCTGCAACACTATGTGCAGGAGGGCCTCCAACAAAGCAACTCACTTTTAAAGGCAAGCCTTTTTTATTGGCTTTTGTTTGATGAACACCAATGCCACGATGCAATTGATAGTGCAATCCAATTTCTTTATTGCTGATATAATCGTTTCCATTTAATTGAATCCGATACATCCCTAAATTCGAATGCATGATGCCAGGCTGGTCTATATCTTCTGTATACACTTGCGGAAGCGTTACAAATGCACCGCCATCCATTGGCCAGTGCTGTATTAATGGCAAATCTGAAATACTAATTTCTTCGTATAAAACAGGTTTATTGATAGGATTTTTTAGAGGGAGCGCTTTAATTGCAGCAAAAGCTGTTTTTAAATGACTAAAAGGTTTTTTAAACGCTTTAATTGGGTTTTCTTTTAACTCAATTAAATCTTGTACTTGGGTAAAACTGTTTCGAAAAAGAAATTTACTTCGCTCAATTGTTCCAAAAATATTTGATGCAGCTCGAAATTTAGACCCCTTTACCTTTTCAAATAACAAAGCAGGGCCATTGGCTTCATAAACGCGCAAATGTATTGCCGCCATTTCTAAATACGGATCTACTTCTTCTGTAATCCTTACCAATTGACCTGTTGCTTCTAAATCAAGTAAACAGGCTTCGAGTGATGAATAGTTCATAATTAGCGTACAATAATAGCTGCTATAAATAAAGGAAATAATATGTGCAAAAATAGGCTATTAAATGGCTTAAATAAAGCAGCTATATTTGCATTATGACCAAATTGAGTGTGAATATTAACAAATTTGCCACCATCCGTAATAGCCGAGGCGGCGATAATCCAAATGTAGTAAAAGCAGCCATGGATGCAGAGCGGTTTGGAGCGAATGGCGTAACTGTTCATCCAAGACCCGATGAAAGACATATTCGTTATGCAGATGTTAGGGAAATTAAAAAGATCATTACTACAGAATTCAATATTGAAGGCAACCCAAAAGAACAATCATTTATTGATTTGGTGTTAGAAACAAAGCCCCATCAAGTTACACTTGTTCCAGATGCTTTGGGCCAGTTAACCAGCGACCATGGTTGGAATACGATTGAACACAAAGACTATTTAATTGAAACCATTGCTATTTTTAAAGCACTAGGAATTCGGGTATCAATTTTTGTAGACCCTATTGTTGAAATGATAGCGGCTGCTGCTTTAACAGGTACTGATAGAATAGAATTATACACAGAAGGATATGCCACAGCATATGCAGCAGGACAAAGATCAACTGCCATTGCGCCATATATTGCTGCTGCCGAAAAAGCCATTGCATTAGGCTTAGGCATTAATGCTGGACACGATTTAGACCTTAATAATTTACAATATTTCAAACAACATATTCACGGGTTAAACGAAGTGAGTATTGGCCATGCATTGGTTTGTGATGCTTTATATGTTGGATACGAAAATGCCATACAATTATACCAACGTCAATTGCAATAAAAAGTATTTAATCTATTGTATTGATGGCTGGACTAAAAAAATACATCAAAAGGTTTTTTGAGCAGCTCCAATTAAATGGGGTTTTAAAATCCATGCATTTTAAAGGAATAAAAACATGGTATTATTTTTCAAACCAGTCCTTTAAAAAAGCCAACCCTTTATTAGCAATTCCAGATAGTAACTATTTATTTGAAACCTATCAGCTCAATTATAAAAAATATTTCGAACAAGGTAAATTAGCAGCCAAAGAAATTTGTTTGTGGACCGAGCCTTATTTGCAAATGGAAGTACCCACTATTTTAGACTGGGGATGCGGCACAGGAAGAGTTATTCAACACGTCCATTCATTTGCGCCCTATGCCCTACTCTATGGCGCAGATAGCAATGCAGCTATGATTCAATGGAATAGTAAAAATATAGTTGGCATTCACTTTACAGGCATTCAACCAATGCCGCCAACTACCTATCCCTCCAACTATTTTAACCTAGTTTTTGGTATATCTGTTTTTACACATTTATCAAAGAGTGCAACCATAGAATGGATCATTGAATTGCATAGAATTATTCAAACAGACGGCATATTGTTAGTCACCACACATGGTAGTTTTTTTATGCCCCAATTATTTGCAACAGAAAAAAAACAATTACTAGCAACAGGATTTTTTTCAAAATCATTTTCAGTTAATAACAATATATTGGGTGATAGAAATGACACTAGTTACCATACACAAGCCTATTTCGAGGATTTAATTAACAATTATTTTAAGCTAGTGTCTTTTTATGATGGCAGTAAGCATCCCGAAAAAATGGGCGGACAAGACCTTTGGATATTACAAAAAAAAATAGCCGCTAAATAAATTCAGCGGCTATTTTTTTGAATGGATTGTTTATTATTTTTTGCCAGTTATTTCGGCCAATTTCTTTTCTTTGAATGTAGCATCTAGTACTAATTTTTGCACCTCATCTAATTTACCAATATATAAACTACGGCCATGTGTACCCAACACAATTTCATTTTCTCTTGGCTGTGTAACTATATCATGAATTGGCACACTATTAGGTAACCCTTTATTCCATTGCATGAAATCTGCTCCCTGATTAATACTTACATATAAACCACCATCGGTTCCAACATATAAAATACCATCAACCAAATGGTCTTCTTTAATCACATTAATTGGTTCATTTGGCAAATCTTTTCCTATTTGTTTCCAGCTATTTCCATAGTCTTCACTCATATACAAATATGGTAAAAAATTATCGTTGCGATATCCATTTAAACTTGCATAAACCCTTCCTTCTTGGTAGGCACTTGCCACCACTCTACTTACATATAAACCCTTTGGTAATTTTTTAGTAATTAATGACCAAGTATAACCTCCATCTTTACTTACTTGTATATTACCATCATCGGTACCAATATAAATCAATCCAAATTTTAATGGACTTTCGCTAATAGTTGTTAGTGTACCAAATGGCACATCACCTTGTGTAGGATTAGTAGTTAAATCGGCACTAAGTGCAGGCAAACTATCTCCTTTATTAAATGAGCGATGAAATTTATTGGTACCATAATAAAAAATATCAGGATTGTGTTTGCTTAATAAAATAGGCGACTGCCAATTATAACGCAACTGAGGTTCGCCTAAATCGTTGGTAGGCTTGATATTTTTATAGTCTTTACTACCAAGGGTTTGACGAGAATAAGACCCGTATTGCGACCCACTATAAATTGTTTTATTGTCTCTTAAATCTACTTGTACTTGCATTCCATCTCCTCCATTAATTGACTTAAATGGATTGTCGCCAGAATCATACCAACCGGCATTTTCTTTGGTTAAACTCGATCCAAACCAAGTGCCATTGTCTTGTAATCCACCATATACATTATAAGGCTTTGCATTATCAACTGCAATATTATAGAACTGACCTACCGGAGGTGTATTGGCTTTAAACCAATGTGCACCATCATCGTAAGAAATATTACAACCACCATCATTTCCATTTATTATATGGTTGTCTTTTGAAGGATCAATCCAAACAATATGGTGATCGGAATGCACATTCTCTTTATTAATACTTGTAAATGATTTTCCGCCATCCTTACTCATCATTAAGTTAACGCCTGTAATAAATAATTTATTTTCATTTACTGGACTCACAAATATTTTACCAAAATAATAGCCATAAGTACTATAAAAAAATCCTGGAATGGATTGGTCATTTACTTTTTTCCAGTGACTCCCATTGTCTTCACTTTTATATACTTCACAACCAATAATGGGCGTTTCGAACATGGCGGCATTTGCATCAAATAAAAAATCCCAAATACAAGTTGGTTTTAATTTATCTGTTTTAACTAGTTCTTTTAAATTACTAGCATTGTATTTAGCAGGTAACCCATTTCTGCGAGAACTAGCAAAAGCATTTAATTTTTTATCATCTAGTGCTAGAAATTGTTCTTTGGATAAATCTTTGAAATCAGTTAACACAAACCTGGTGCTGTCTGTTTTTTTTGCTAGAGTATCGGGGCGATGAAATTGGTTGTCTACAATTGCATACACCATACTTGGATTTTTTGCAGAAATAGCTAACCCAATCCTACCAACACCTTCCCCAGTTGGAAAGCCACTTTCAGTAGTTGAAACCAATTGCCAATTCGATCCTCCATCAATACTTTTATAGATACCACTAGTAGCGCCAGACTCTTCGAAATTAGAAGCTGTTCTAGTTCTATACCACATGGCTGCAAAAAGTTCATTCGGATTTTTTGGATTGATTTCTAGGTCTACTGCACCTGTTTTTTCATCCACTGCTAAAGTTTGTTTCCAGTTTTTTCCTCCATCTGTGGTTTTATAAATACCACGTTCTTTATTGAATGAAAACAAATGCCCCAATGCTGCTACCCAAACAGTATTGGGGTCGGTAGGATGCAAAACAATTTTTCCAATATGGTGGCTTTCTGGTAAACCAAGGTATTCCCAGTGTTTGCCATTATCGGCAGATTTATACATACCAATACCTGCATAAGAAGATCGGCTACTATTGGCTTCTCCAGTACCTACCCAAATAATATGTGCTTGCCAGTTTACCGCAATATCTCCAATCATTAAAATATCAGTTGAATCAAAAATGGGCGTAAAACTTTGCCCATTATTTACGGTATGCCAAACACCACCAGAAGCATACGCCACATAGAATTCAGTTGGATCTGCAGGGTTAGCGTCTACATCTACTACCCTTCCACTCATAACACTTGGACCAATATTTCTAAACCCTATTTGGTTAACCAAAGATTTTCGCAACAATTCTTTTCTTTGAGTAAATGATTGTAAACGATCGGTAGCAGAACTAGGTTTTACTTGCGCGTTGCTCCATAAACAGCTTATTAAAGCAACTAAAAAAGTTAATTTTCTCATACGATTATAAATTATTGGTAAATTCGAAGGTCTAATTTAGTAATAATGCGCATTTATCTGCTACCGTTAATCCTATTAATTTATACAGCGGCCAACGCTCAGTGCAAAACCTATCGAATAGCATCGAATGGAGACACTTTGAACTGTGTTGATATGAAAGGCTCCAAACAAGGAAAATGGAGCGTTCATATCGACCCTTTACGCGGAGAACCAGGGTTTGAAGACGAAGGCAGTTATACCAATGACCGAAAAGAAGGTGTTTGGAGAAGATTTAATTTAATGGGTGATATTATGGCAATAGAAACCTATCGTTGGGGAAATAAAAATGGACGCTGCCAATATTTTACCATCATTGGTCTTGAGCACGAAGAAAGCTGGCGCGCTTTAAACCCCAATAAGTTGTATGACACTATTGATGTAGTGGATGTAAATAATCCTAACAAATACGAGCAAGTGGTGGTAAAAGTAGAAACAAGCTCTTTAAAGCACGGCACTTGGAAATATTACAATCCATCTTATGGCACCATCACTAATATAGAGAACTATGTGTTAGACAAGCTCCTAATTGGTAATGAAACGCCCAATAAACTTTTAACTAACTCAAGTGATTCATTAGGTTTAAAACCATTAAAAGACAGCACAAAAAAAGCCATCCCAAAAGAAGTATTAGATTTTGAGAAAAAAAACAAAGGCAAAAAGCTGTCTAAATTAAGAGACGGCAGGACTGGTGGTTAATTACTATGGCAACATTCTGGTAAAATGTTGTTTAAAAAATAGCAACTGATAGTCAATTGAAATATTCCAGTATAAAAAATTATGCCCACCTGGCCTTTCAATATAATCGTGTGGAATTTTAAGTTTCAACATTTTTTCGTGTACCGCTCTGTTCATTGCCAATACACCATCTTCTGTACCGCAATCAATAATAATATTTAAAGAATCTTTTGGATAATTTTCTATGGTATTGAGCACACTCCAATCATGCCAATATTTTTTATTTGCAATAGTATCTCCTAGTCTTTTTTCAACGCCATATCCTTTAGTGATAACAGTTACATGCAAAGCGCCGCTGGTACTTCCACAAGCACTAAATTTATCGGAATGTCTAAATGCCAAAAACAATCCACCATGCCCACCCATACTTAAACCGGTAATTGCACGGCCTTTTCTATTGGCAATACTTTCATAGTTTGCATCAATGAAATCTGGCAGTTCTTTACTTACAAAAGTTTCATACCTATACGTAGAATCAATAGGACTATCAAAATACCAACTCGTTGCTCCACCGTCCGGACACACAATCATCATTTGATAACTATCTGCTAATTGTTTAATATGAGGTACTTTTTGCACCCAATTTGCATAGGCGCCAAATGCACCGTGCAATAAATAAACTACTGGAAAACGTTTTCCTTTTTCACCATAGCCATTAGGCTTTATCACTACTGTTTTTATAGGTCGATGCATTCCATTACTAAATACTTCTACGGTATCTACAGATGCTGCATTTGAAATAACAGGCAATACAATTAAAAAAAACAAAACAATAAACAGCATGCATTTTTGTTTCATAAAGGGCTATTAATTACTTGAATCAAAATATTTTTTACAGAATTATAATTAAAAATCGATGCGCTTATGTATCGTATAAAAAATAAAGTCACTTGAAATTAATCAAGTGACTTTAAATAACCATCTTATTTTAAAAAAATGTTTGAACTATTTTTTTTCCATTGCTTTTTGCATTGGATTGATTCCTGTGCTTTGACCTCTTCCACCAGCAGCTCTTGCTTTGAATATAGCAAATTTAGAAGGTGTAGTATTACTAGTTGATTTTGGCCATGTATTATTACTCTCATCAATATCAGCTGTTTCGCGCATTGGATCTAATTTAATGCCGATTGCTTTTTTATTGGTTAAGAACAATTTGGTTACTTTATTTTCATTCATACGCCAAATTTGTGCAGGAATTCTTTCAATTTGTTTAGTACCATCTTCAAAACTAAATTCAACAATAATTGGCATTACCAATCCGCCTTTATTAGTGAAAGAAATTTCATACAAATTCACATTTGCATATTTTGCTTTTGCAGCAGCATCTAATGGCTCTGAAGCAAAATTCGGAGGAGTTACTTTGAATTTTGTTGTATCATAAGGCTCAATACCTCTTGCATAACGCCAGTAGAAATCACGTAAAGTAGTATCTGCATCCGTTAAGAAAACAATGCTTTTATCTTCGCGATTACGCATTTTAGAAATATCGTCATACATAGCTGATAATGGTTTTGGTAAAGACATCATGCCATTTACCGCTTCCATTCCACCACCACGCATTCCACCTCTACCCATCATCATACCACCACCATTAGATACCATATTAGGATCAAACACACCATATTTTACAGAATCAATTGATATATCACAAGGATCAATTCCATAGAACCAACCTCTCCAAAACCAGTCTAGGTCTTCGCCACTAGCATCTTCCATTGTGCGGAATAAATCTGCAGGTTCTGGATGTTTAAATGCCCAACGACGAGCATATTCTTTGAAAGAATAATCGAATAAATTTCTACCCATTACTGTTTCACGTAAAATATTCAAACCAGTTGCAGGTTTAGTGTAAGCATTAGGTCCAAAATTGACAATGTTTTCACTATTAGTCATAATTGGTTCTAATTGGTCTTTTGGAAGACGCATATAATCTGCAATCTGATATCCAGCACCTTTACCTCTTGAAGGATATTTATTGTCATACAACTCTTCAGTCAGGTATTCAACAAATGAATTTAAACCTTCGTCCATCCAACTCCATTGACGCTCATCGCTATTAATAATCATAGGGAAGAAATTGTGCCCTACTTCATGAATAATAACTCCTAGCATGCCAATTTTAGTTGATTCGCTATATGAACCATCTTTTTCTGTACGACCGTTATTAAAACAGATCATCGGATATTCCATACCATTCGATGCTTCAATACTTTGCGCAACTGGGTAAGGATAAGGAATAGAAAATTTAGAATAAGATTTAATAGTATGTGCTACAACCTTTGTAGAAAACTTACGATACAAACCATATGCTTCTTTTGGATAGCCGCTCATACACATTACTTTCTTTCCTTCTACATAAGCAGGCATTGCATCCCAAATAATTTTTCTTGAAGCAGTCCATGCAAAATCACGCACATTGTCTGCTTTAAAAACCCAAGTTTTTTTGGCAGTACTTTTTTGTTTTTCTGCTTTTTTTGCTTCGTCTAAAGTAACCACTTCTACAGGCTCTTTAGCTGATTGTGCTTGCTGCCAACGACCTAACTGCGCAGGAGATAAAACCTGTGCATAGTTTTGACATTCGCCAGTACCTAAAATAGTATGATCGGCAGGTACCGTCATTTGAACATTGAAATTTCCAAAAGTTAACGCAAACTCTCCACGTCCTGTAAATTGGTGGTGCTGCCATCCTTGGAAATCACTGTAAACACACAAGCGAGGATACCACTGAGCCATGGTAAAGAAATGGTTACCATCTTCAGGGAAGAACTCATATCCACCACGTCCACCAACCGTTTGTCTGTTTGAAATTTTATAATGCCAGTTTACATTGAACACAAATTTTTGTCCTGGTTTTAATGCAGTAGGCAATTCAACACGCATCATTGTTTTGTTGATGGTGTATTGTAAGTTTTTGCCTGTGATGTCGGTTAATTTTGTGATAACAACACCAAGCCCATTGTCTTTACCAGCATCTAGTAAAGCATCTAACTGAGAAGTAGATACCTGACGGCTCATATTAGTAGAATTTTGATAGTTCGAATTATTAATAGAACTATGTTCATTCTCGTCTAATTGTAACCACAAATAGGTTAATACATCTGGAGAGTTATTGTAGTAAGTAACAGCTTCGCTACCAGTTAATGTTAAATTAGGTTCGTCTAATTCACATTTAATATTGTAGTCTACTCTTTGTTGCCAATACTTTGGGCCAGGTGCACCACTTGCGGTACGGTATTCATTTGGGGTAGGTAAAATAGTACCCAATTGCTCGAATTTATTTCCATGATTCGAGGTAGGATTGTTCATGATGTTTTGTGCTTGTAGGCTGAAAACAAAACAAAAGAACAAAAACAGCATACTTAACTTTTTCATAGCTTGTATAGTTTAAAATGGTAATACAAATGGAATCCGCGCTAATGCCATATTTAAAGCCAAGGCAAAAATGGCTGCACTAATAAACAAGAGAAATTCCCTTCTGTTTATTTTAATAATTGTTACAAAAATGAAGGAAATTAATAATATAAAAAATACTATCATTAATTGTCCTAGTTCTAATCCTATATTAAACGCAAGTAATTGCGATATAATGCTTTGATCTTTACCTAGTAAGCTTTTTAAATAATTACTAAAACCCAATCCATGGACCAATCCAAAAAATAGTGCTAAAAAGTAAATTAGTGGAAACTTAGTTTTAAATACGAATTTCTTGATGAAAAGGTTGCTAAATGCCGTAATTAAAATGGTTATGGGAATTAAAAACTCAATCCATTTAGCCGAATAATTTACCAAATTGAACACACTCAGTGCCAAAGTGATAGAATGACCAATGGTAAATGCGGTTACTAATATTAAAACTTTACGCCAGTCATCGAACTGAAAACGAATCGTTAGGGCCAGAACAAACAAAATATGGTCAATCCCTCTAAGATTGGCAATATGTTGAAACCCGATTTCTAAATAAAGTTTAAAATCATTCATAAGCGAAGTTTCAAATTAATCATGACATTTGTAGAACGAAAAAAATAATGTTGAATGGTAAATAGTATGTTTCAATGGCTTTCCATTTCCTTAATTGCCCTATTGCACCCTTTTTACGTATCTGTTATAGATATTAATCATAATACGAAGGAAGAATCGGTTGAAATGAGTATTCGGATCTTTACACAAGATTTAGAAGAAACCCTTCAAAAATATAGTACTGCTAAAATAGACATGGTTCACCCAACCAATAAAGCTGTTTTGGACAAACAAATAACCGATTATATCAAACAGAAATTACAATTGAAAATTAATGGACAAACTGCAACAATGCAATATGTGGGCTATGAAATTCAGTTAGAAAGTGTTTGGATTTATTTTGAAGTGCCAAAAATAAAACAGTTAAAAAAAGTAGATATTAACTGTACTATTTTATACGATTTTCAAAATATTCAAAGTAATATTTTTCATGTAAAAACCAATGGAACAGAAAAAAGTTTCAAACTAGATTATCCTAAAAACAATACCCTATTTGAGTTTTAATTTAGCACTATTTTTCGTTTTCTGCTTCCGTAACCGTAACTAATACTTTGTCTATTCGGCGGTTGTCCATGTCTACAATTTCGAATTCAAATATTTTCCAAATTAGTTTGTCGCCAGTATTAGGAATTAATTCTAATTCATTAATGATAAATCCTGCAAGGGTATCAAAATCTTGGTCTCCTTCCATCATCCATTCTGTTTTATCAAAATGGCTTAAGAAATCATAAAATGGAATTTGCGCATCTACTAAAAAACTGCCATTGTCTCGCATTAGAATTTCAAACGCAACATCTTCTTGCTGAGGAATATCCCCTACAATAGCTTCTAGTATATCATTTAAGGTAATCATCCCCAACACAGTGCCATATTCGTCAACTATAAAACAATGGTGTATTTTGGTTTGTTTAAATCGCTCTAATACTTGATAGGCTGTATTGTTTTCTGGCACATACATTGCAGGTTTCATGATACTGCTAACCAAATTGCTATCTGCTGCAATAATAAAATCTTTAATTGCTACAACACCCACAATTTTATCTATTTCACCATCACAAACCGGATAAATAGAATGTACCACTTCGGTCATAATTAACTTAATCTGTTCCACTGTTTTTGTTTGATCAATCCAAACAATATCAGTTCTATGTGTCATTAATGAAGTGATGTTTCTATCCCCTAAATGAAATACGCGTTCAATAATATCTTGTTCTGCTTCTTCAATGGCACCATGTTCTGTACCCTCACTAATGATGGCTTTTATTTCTTCTTCGGTTACTTGGTTTTCACTGGTTTTTACATTTAATAGTCTTACCAATAAATTCGTAGAACCCATTAATAACCAAACAAAAGGATACGTAATCCAAGAAATAATACGCATAGGCCCTGCTACTCTTTTAGCAATACCTTCTGGGTTGCTAAGGCCTAGTCTTTTGGGTACTAATTCGCCTAAAACAAGTGATAAAAAAGTTATTACTATCAAAATAATTGTGGTTGCAATGGTACCACTATATGGCTTTAATAAATCGATATTAGACAACCAGGCTTGTAATGGTAACTTAAAACGATCACCAGAATATATACCTGTTAATATGCCAATTAAAGTAATGCCAATTTGAACTGTAGATAAAAAAGAGTCTGGGTGATTGGCTAATACTAAGGCCCGAGCAGCATCATTATCGCCTTTTAGTGCCTGTGCTTCTAATCTGGCTTTACGCGCAGAAACTAGGGCAATCTCGGCCATAGAGAACAAGCCATTTAATAAAATCAAAGCTATAATGATAATAAATTCTGTCATTTGTATTGTAGAACTATTGAAATATAAAGATACTAAGGTTTGCCATCTAAGTCAATAATTGCATAATATGGTATTGCAGTTGCCCTAGTAGCAGGGTTTAAAAATTCAGTTGTTAATTGGCTAACGGCAAAATGTGCACCAGTATGTAGTTGTTTTAAATTAGGAAAAGATTGTTGTAATCCTTTAATACTATCTGCATAGGCAATAACAATATCTGTAGCCAATAATGCTTGCCTATTTGATTTGTGTTTAAAACAATATTGACCATAAAAATATAATGCCCTACTATCGCCGTCTCCATATACCACAATTTTATCCTTAGGCAATTGTTGTTGATTAATAAAATCCGCAGCAGTATTACCCATTTGGTATTGTAATAAATTAGGATAAAAATTTGTACTTAATAAAATATTGATACTAAGAATAGTAAAAACAGCAGCAAAAATAATTTTGGGAATAGATACAATATTTGACAGTTTAAATAAGTACCAGAAAAAGCCTATTGCCAAAAAGATTGACAATCCAAAAGCAAGCACCGTCAATTCTCTAAACGGATAACGCATGAGTATAATTAGCACCGCCCATAATAAACTAAATACAATTGCATGAACAATAATTAGTGGCTTTTTTAAAAAAGCCAATTCATTGGTAAAAAATAATTGGTGCAAAAACTTGGCAGTCACAATTGCAGCCAAAGGAAATACTACAAAAATATAGTGTGGCAATTGCGCCTGACTTCTAGCCAAAATACAATAGGTTAAAATAAACCCTCCAGTAGAAATCCATTCTTCTTTATTGGTTAAATAAAATTTATTTAAAATAATTGCACGCAATGAAACAAGTAATCCTATTAAAAAAAATAGTATCCATGGCAAAAAACTCCATAGCATATTCTCTAATAAAAAAGTAAAATAACTCATTTCATGAAAACTATTCTCACCAGTGTATCTACCAAAACTTTGGGTCCAATAATAAAACCTAAGACCCGATTGAATAGGTACATTATTAATTAATTTTCCAGGATGCAAGTCGAATTGTTGGTACAAACCAATACTCATAGGAATCAATAAAATGGCAACAATAATTAATCCAATTAAGTACTCCCATCTAAAAAATTGCTTCCACTCTCGTTGTAAAATAAAATGAGGCGAAAAAGCTAGAATAGGCACTATCAAAGCAATTGGGCCTTTTGTCATCATCCCTCCTGCTATAGCAATAAATGCAAGTAGCAAATTTTTCCAGTGGTTAGTTTTAAACCAAGCAGCTAATTGCCAAATACTCAAAATCACCCAACCCATTAGCATGGTATCGCAACGCACATCATGTGTTATTAAAAACATTGCTTGCGAAGTTGCCAATACAATTGCTGCTAACTGAGCGGTAGTTTTGTTATAATATAATAAAGCAAATTGATAGCTAGCATACACCGCCAAAATAGCAAATCCAAATGAGGGTAATCGATAAGCCCAATCGTGAATGCCAAAAATCTTTAAACTAAGTGCAGAAAGCCAAAACAACATTGGTGGTTTGTCTAAATAGTCGGCGCCAATATCATAAAATTGTAGGTAAGATTTTCGTTCCAGCATTTCTCTGCTAATAGAAGCATACTGTGCTGCATCTATATCCATTAGTGGAATTAGTATCATGCCTGTTAAGCAAGTAATGAAACTCAAAAACAAAATGGAATAAAACAAACGCGTTGAAATCATACACTAGTATTAATAGGTTCTGCAAGCATTGGCCCTTGCCATTTTTTAAAAAAATAGGCCGTTGTATAACCTATTAGCAATCCTAAAATTGCACCCGATAAAATATCAAGTGGATAATGTACGCCAACATATACCTGAGAAAAACTGATAGTTGCAGCCCATAAAAAAAGTAGGTTACCCCATTTTTTTATCAACGGCTTAAGTGTTATAAAAACAAAAATAGCAAAGCCAAAATGGTTGGTAGCATGAGAAGAGGTAAAACTGTACCCACCAGAACAATTAGGCAGCAAAAGTCGAACCTGATTAATCAGTGATGGATCACTGCATGGTCTTAACCTAGCAAATAATGGCTTTACCAAACTACTGCTAATTTGGTCGGTTAAAACCAAGGTTATAATAGCCGCTAAAATCCAGAAAAAAGCTTGTTTTTTACTATTGATTACTACAAACAATATTAAAAATAAGTATAAGGGTGCCCAAGTATTGGAATCACGCCACCAGGGTAAAACTGCATCTAAAAAAGGATTGGTCCAGCTTGTATTTATTTTTAAAAACAAATATTTATCCCAAGTATTAATAAACTCCCAAGCTTGTTGTACAATATTCATCCGACTAATTCATTTAAACATGATAGATTAAATATAAACAAATCAATTATTATCAAATAACAACTAGTAACTACCCCATTTTTTTGGCCACAATAATTAACCTTGGGGAATTTAGTTCGTTGAATGCTTCCAAGGAATAATTACCAAAAACTTCTATCACGGTCATTTGTTGGTGCTGTAACATTTCAGTAAAATCGTTTAAGCTAAATTTAGCCACCCTTTCTGTATACAAATTCTTAGGTTCTATATTGGTAGCATCCGTAATTTGAATTTGTTTAAAAAAATGATTTTCGTCGTTCCATTTGCTAATATGAAAATGAATATCTTCTATTTGATGCGTTGCCAAGGATTCTTCTGCATTTTTGGCAAAAGCAATATTTAAATAATCAATAACAAAAACACCACCAGGTTTTAAACTTTGTGCAATTGTTCTAAAAGCATTATCGTGCTCCCTTCTAGTTCTAAAATAGCCAAAGCTTGTAAAGAAATTAAAAGCAAAATCGTAATAATTAATCCAAAACGGCAGCCGCATATCGTGTTGATAAAAGTGCAACACATCAGATTCGTTTAACTTGGCTTCAATAATTGATTCTTCAGAGAGGTCTATTCCTGTAACGTCGAACCCCATTTCGGCTAAAGCCTTACTATGACGTCCTTTTCCACAAGCTACGTCTAACATGGTAGCGCCCAAATTTGGGTGTAGATAGGCTATTAACTGTTGGATAAAGCTATTGGCCTCTTCCTCATCTCTGTGTTGGTACAATAAGTGATAATAATGCGAATTGAACCAATCTTTAAACCAAGCCTGCTGCATAATCCAATAATTAAGGATACAAAAATAGGATTCACAAGCAAACAAAAATATTTGAATTACATTTGCACCGAGCAAAAATCAGATTTTAATGGCATTAATTAAGAGTATTTCTGGCATTAGAGGCACTATTGGTGGAAAACCAGGTGACACTTTAAGCCCAATAGACGTTGTTCGATTTACTGCAGCGTATGGAACTTGGATGAAAGCACAAAACGCAGCAATTGGAGATTCCCAAAAAAATAAAGTTGTTATAGGACGAGACGGTCGAATTAGTGGAGAACTCGTTCAACGTTTGGTAGTTAGTACACTAAACGCATTAGGCATAGATGTAATTGACTTAGGACTAAGTACTACCCCTACTGTTGAAATGGCTGTAGTTTTTGAAAAAGCTACTGGCGGAATTATTTTAACTGCAAGTCATAATCCAAAAGAATGGAATGCATTAAAATTATTAAACCATAAAGGAGAATTTATTAGTGGAGAAGATGGTGCAACCATTTTAGAAATTGCTGCCGCAGAAGATTTTGAATTTTCTAGCGTGGACGAATTAGGTAGCTACAACATTAATAACGAGGCCCTTAAACAACATATTGAACTAGTAGTTAATTATCCTTTGGTTGACAAAGCTGCCATACAAGCAGCCAATTTTAATATTGTGTTGGATGCTATAAATAGTACGGGCGCTACAGCTGTTCCTGCTTTACTTAAAGCATTAGGGGTTGAAAAGGTATTGGTATTAAATGCCGAAGTAAATGGCCAGTTTGCACACAATCCAGAGCCTTTGCCGGAAAATTTGAATCAATTATGCAATGAAGTGAACAGACAAAAAGCCGATTTAGGCATTGCAGTTGACCCAGATGTAGACAGACTGTGTTTTGTTTGTGAAGATGGTAGTTTATTTGGCGAAGAATACACCCTAGTAGCAGTTGCAGATTATATATTACAACACAGAAAAGGCAATACTGTAAGCAATTTATCATCTACACGTGCATTAAAAGATGTTACCGAAAAAAACGGTGGGGAATATTATCCTAGCGCGGTTGGGGAAGTGAATGTGGTTACAAAAATGAAGGAAGTGAATGCCGTAATTGGCGGCGAAGGTAATGGAGGCATCATTGTTCCCGACTTACATTATGGCAGAGACGCTTTAATTGGTATTGCATTATTTCTAACGCATTTAGCCAAAGAGAAAAAAACAGTCAAACAATTACGCAATAGCTACCCCGATTATTTTATAAGTAAAAATAAAATTGAATTAAATAAAGGCGTAGACTTAGATAAAATTTTCACTGTTATTAAAAACAAGTACAAAAAACAACCTATTAATACAATTGATGGTTTGAAGATTGAATTTGATAATGACTGGGTCCATTTAAGACCAAGTAACACAGAGCCAATTATTCGTATATACGCTGAAAGTAATTTTCAAACTACTGCAGCCAATATTGCTAAAAGATTAATGCAAGACATTAACGAAGCACAATAATTGCCTAAAATTCACTAGATTTTTATTTGTAACTTGCTGAAATTGAAAAGACTATCTAGTAAAACAGCTAGTCTTTAAATGAAAAACAATATGGAAAGAATTTATCTAGACAATGCCGCTACTACTTCACTAGACCAAGAAGTATTATTGGCTATGATGCCATACCTGACTACTAATTACGGAAACCCATCTTCTATTTATAGTTACGGTAGAGAAAGCCGCATGGGTATAGAGAATGCAAGAAAATCAGTAGCCAAATTATTAGGAGCACATCCATCTGAGATATTTTTTACAAGTGGGGGCACAGAGAGTAGTAATACAGCCATTACTGCAGCAGTTAGAGACCTAGGATGTAAACACATCATCTCTTCTGTAATTGAACACCACGCCACAACACATACCGTTGAATTCTTACACAACAACAATGAAGCTGCATTGAGTTATGTAAACATTTTACCTAATGGACATATCGATTTAACGCACATAGAATTACTATTGCAAGAAAGCAAAGTAAAATGTTTGGTTAGTTTAATGCATGCCAATAATGAAATTGGCAACATGATTGACCTGCATGCAGTTGGTGCATTGTGTAATAAATATGGGGCGATTTTTCATAGTGATACTGTTCAAACAGTTGGCCATTTTCCGTTCGATTTAAAAAATACGCCAGTACATTTTATTACAGGATCAGGACATAAATTTCATGGACCAAAAGGCATTGGTTTATTGTATATTAACCAGAACATAAAAATAAAACCCTTTATAAATGGGGGAAGCCAAGAAAGAAATATGCGTGCTGGAACAGAAAATTTGTACGGCATTGTAGGCTTTGCAAAAGCATTAGAATTAGCCACTGCTAATTTTGAAACAGAGCACAATTATATTTTGTCATTAAAAAAATACATGATCGATAGCATTACTGCAAATATTGCTGGCTGCAACTTTAATGGCGATACACTTGGAAATAGTTTGTATGCGGTATTGAGCGTGAACTTACCTAAAACAGAAAAAAGTGAAATGATTCTGTTTAATTTAGATATTAATCATATTTGCGCTAGTGGTGGAAGTGCTTGCACAAGTGGCGCAGATCAAGGCTCACATGTGATTCGAGCCATTAATAATAATCCTAATCAAGTAACTGTTCGCTTTTCTTTTAGTAAACACAATACCAAAGAAGAGATTGATATAGTGGTAGAAAAATTAAAAGAGCTGATATAATTTTTTTTATACCAGCTCTATAAATACTATCTAAAATCAGCTTCATTAAATTCATCGTCTTCTCCCATATCCATAGATCCTAGGTTTAGCATACTACCCATCAAATCTTTGAATTCAATTCTGCCATCAATATTCTTTTTACTAATCATAGAATAAGCAGACAAACCATGTAATACAAATTCCATTAACAATGCAGATTCTTGTTCATTGGCTAAAGGAAAATGTTTCTTTACAAAAGCATACAAACCATCTACTTGATAGAGTGCCGCAATTTTATCTGCGTCTTTCATATCTAATAATAAATCGAGGTGCTTACCGCCATCGAACCAGCGTATGATTGATTTATAAGGATTCTCAATTTCTTTTTCCTCCACTGATTTCTTGCCAGTGCTTCTTTTCTTTTTAACCTGATCGGGATTGGGAAAATAGTGTACAAATTGCGAACGAATAGACTTGTCTAATAATTGCACGGCCACTTGATAGGGACCTTCTTGTTCTCCTTCGTATACCAACTCAATCTTACCTGTAATGGCAGGAATAATACCTTGTAAATCACTAATCCAAACCTGCGTTTTTGCTTCGTTGTGAATGATGGCTCTACGTTCGGCACTACTTACTGCATTTTCAAATGCGGCAATGGTTAACCTAGCACTCACCCCACTCTTTTTGTCTACATATTCATTGTTTCTAGCTTCAAAAGCAATTTGCTCTACTAATCTTTTAATCAAATCACTAATACTTACGCGCGCTTTTTGTGCGTCTAATAATGAAGCTTCTTGTTCTGTAATAGCCAAAGATGTTTCAATATCTTTTGGATAATGGGTTAAAATTTGGCTTTCAATTCTATCCTTTAATGGGGTTACAATACTTCCTCGATTGGTATAATCTTCTGGATTTGCAGTAAACACAAACAATATATCTAAAGGCATTCTAATTTTAAATCCACGAATTTGAATATCGCCTTCTTGTAAAATATTAAATAATGCTACTTGAATTCTTGCTTGTAAATCTGGCAATTCATTAATTACAAATATTCCACGATTACTTCTTGGAATAATACCATAATGAATTACTTCTTCGTCTGAAAAACTCAATTTTAAATTAGCTGCTTTAATAGGATC
>JBAXPJ010000019.1:0-41858 GCA_037132335.1 Sediminibacterium sp.
TAGGAACTATTGTAGTAGGCGATGAAAATTATGGCGAAGGAAGTAGCCGTGAGCACGCTGCAATGGAACCGCGTCATTTGGGCGTGCGTGTTGTATTAACCAAATCTTTTGCACGTATACATGAAACCAACCTGAAAAAACAAGGTATGTTAGCGTTAACATTTAACGACAAAACAGACTACGAAAAAATTCAGGAAGACGATACCATTGATATACTAGGATTAACCAGCTTTGCGCCAGGAACCCCATTAACATTGGTGTTTACGCATACAGATGGTAGCCAAGACAAAGTCATAGCCAACCACACTTATAACCAACAACAAATTGAGTGGTTTAAAGAAGGAGCGGCATTGAATATTATTCGCAAGCAAGTTGCTAGCGCCTAATTTTCAAAAAAAACTAAATAAAAAAATCCTCCAATTGGGGGATTTTTTTATGAATAACTAGTAAGTAGATAATCTGCTAGATTTTAGTTAATTTTCATTTTCAAACAACACACCATGAAGAAATTATTGTTACTCGTTTTAAGCTTGTATTTAATAGGAACTAGCTATGGCCAACAGAAACTGGCTTACCAACTCTATAATGCAAAAGGCAAAAAAATATCTTATGGTAAAATGCTACAAGTATTAACCGAGAAAGACATTGTACTTTTTGGTGAATTTCATAACAATGCTATTGCGCACTGGCTACAATTAGAAGTAACCAAAGACTGTAAAGAAAAAAGAAATTTAGTATTAGGTGCAGAAATGTTTGAGCAAGACAATCAAGCGGTTTTAGACCAATATCTACGCGGCGAAATCAAAGCAAAAGCACTTGATTCATTGGCACGTTTATGGAAGAACTACCCTACCGATTATGCACCATTGGTAAATTTTGCAAAAGAAAACAACATTGCATTTGCTGCATCAAATGTTCCTAGGCGTTATGCCTCTATGGTTTCAAAAGGTGGATTTGCCATTTTAGATACCATTAGCAATAAAGAAAAAGCATGGTTAGCGCCATTACCTATTGCATATGACGCATCATTACCAGGATACAAAAATATGGTGGCAATGATGGGTGGTCATGGTGGAGACAATTTGCCAAAAGCACAAGCCATTAAAGACGCAACCATGGCGCATTTTATTTTAAAATATTATACAGCTGGCAGTTTGTTTATTCATTACAATGGCTCTTATCATTCCGATAACCATGAAGGTATTGGTTGGTACATTACTCAGCAAAGACCCGAATTAAAACAAGTAACCATTACAACTGTTTCTCAAAAAGATATTTCAAAATTATTGTCAGAAAATAAAGGCAAAGCAGATTTTATTATTTGTGTTGATGAAGACATGACAAATACTTATTAATATTCAAAAGCTTGTATATGTATCAGTTTTTTATAAGTGCCATTTTAGCTGCATTATTTGCAGCACCAAATAACAGTTCTGTAGGAGTAAATACAGCAACTGACCCTGGCAACAAAAAAGCCCAAAAAGTAACTGTATATACCACTGCTAATAACAGCAATTATCGTCTAACAGCATCTGCTACATTGAGTTTCAGCGCTTACCCTCAACCGTTTGAAACAGAACCCGCCATCTTTGTGGATCCTAGCAAAAAGTTTCAAACTTTTGTAGGAATTGGCGGCGCATTAACCGATGCTTCTGCAGAAACATTTGCAAAAATGTCTAAAGCAAAACAACAAGAAATTATTGAAAAATATTTCGATGCAAAAAAAGGTATTGGCTATTCACTTGCTCGCACCAATATTCATAGTTGCGATTTTTCTAGTGACAGTTATACTTATACAAAAGAGAATGATATTGAATTAAAATCATTTAGCATTACGCACGACCAAACTTATCGTATTCCATTTATCAAACAAGCAATCGCTGCTGCAGGTGGAAAATTGGCTTTATATGTGAGCCCTTGGAGTCCGCCAGGATGGATGAAATCAAATAAAGAAATGCTTCATGGCGGAAAGTTATTACCCGCCTATTATCAAAGTTGGGCTAACTATTATATTAAATTTATTAAAGCATACGAACAAGAAGGAATACCTGTTTGGGGTTTGAGTGTTCAAAACGAACCAATGGCAGTTCAAAAATGGGAATCTTGTAATTATACTGCCGAAGAAGAACGAGATTTTATTAAAAATTTTTTGGGGCCTACCTTATTTAAATCTGGAATGGCCAATAAAAAATTAATTGCCTGGGACCATAATAGAGACTTACTATACCATCGCGCTAGCACCATTTTAAGCGACCCTGCAGCCGCTAAATACGTTTGGGGTATTGGATACCATTGGTACGAAGACTGGACGGGTGGTGGCAAACTATTTGACAATGTGCGCAGGGTTAAAGAGTCGTTTCCAAATACCCATTTAATTTTTACTGAGGGATGTGCAGAAAAATTTGATCCAACTAGTACAAGCGATTGGAGGTTTGGAGAAACCTATGGCCGTTCTATGATTAATGATTTTAACAATGGCACTGTGGGATGGACCGACTGGAATATTCTACTCGATGAAAATGGAGGACCTAATCATGTTGGTAATTTTTGTTTTGCGCCGGTGCATGCCAATACTAAATCGGGCGAAATTACTTATCTAAACTCTTTTTATTATATAGGGCATTTCTCTAAATTCATTCGCCCTGGTGCAAAAAGAATTATTAGTTCAACTAGCCGAGGTCAATTACTTACAACAGCTTTTCAAAATACCGATGGAAGCATTATTGTGGTAGTAATGAACCAGAGTAATGATACCATTCCTTATCATATGAGTATTGGAAGTAAAGCAGTTCCTGTAATTAGTTTGCCGCATTCTATTCAAACATTGGTAGTAGATTAATAAAATACGTTTTCAAAATATTGAAATTTCATGCAAGCTATTCGCACCGCTATATTGTCTTTTGGAATGTCTGGGAGGGTTTTTCATGCCCCATTTATTGCACTAGATCGGGCTTTTGAATTAGTTGGTTTTTGGGAAAGAACCACCAATAATTCGCTTGAATTTTATCCTAACGCAATAATTTATCGATCATTAGAAGATGTATTAAATGATGCAACTATTGACTTAGTCATTGTAAATACACCCACCTATACGCATTACGAATACACTAAAAAAGTATTGCTTGCAGGTAAACACGCGGTGGTGGAAAAATGCTTTACAAGCACTACTGCAGAAGCAATTGAATTGCACCAGATTGCCATTGACAAGAACTTGCAATTATCGGTATTTCAAAATCGCCGTTGGGATAGCGACTTCAAAACAGTAAAGCGTTTGATTAAAGAAAATTGGCTAGGAAATATAGTAGAAGCAGAAATTCATTTCGATCGATTTAAAGAAGAATTAAGCCCAAAATTACACAAAGAAACTCCCGGTCCTGGCGCAGGAACAGTATATGATTTAGGGCCACATTTAATAGACCAAGCGCTTTGTTTGTTTGGTATGCCTGATTCGGTTTTTGCAGATATTAGAATTACCCGACCAGGTTCATTGGTGGATGATTATTTTGAAATACTACTCTATTATAAAACCATTCGGGTTCGATTAAAATCTGGTTACCAAGTTAGAGAAGCTGTTCCATCGTATGTTATTCATGGCAATAAAGGCAGTTTTTTAAAAAGCAGGGGCGATATTCAAGAGATTGAATTAGTTGCCAATAAAAAACCTGGAAACAAAGAATGGGGTACCGAACCTATAGAAGAACAAGGCCTATTGCATACCGAAATGAACGGACAAATTATTAGGGGAAAAGTACCTACTATGCAAGGCAATTATGCCGATTATTATAGTGGAGTGGCTAATGCCATTAACAACCATACTGCCATGCCAGTAACAGCACAAGATGGTATTAATATTTTACAAATAATAGAAGCCGCATTCAAAAGCAATCAACAAAAAGCAGTGATTGATTTGTAATAAAAACAACTATCATGCACCCGTATATTAAGCCTGTTTATGATCAGTTTTCCAAACAGGCAAACAAAGAAAACGCAGCAGGCATGAAAGCGTATATGCTGCACCAATTTATTTTTTTTGGCATTAAAACACCTTTGCGAGATAGCATTGTAAAAGCACATATCAAAACACATCCGCTAAATGATATGGCAGCAATAGAAAAAATCGTAAAAGAACTTTGGGCAATGCCCAATAGAGAACTTTCTTATTTTGCTATTGATGTTTTTGCTGCTAATAAAAAACTATGGACCCCTGCAAGTATCGCATTAATTGAATACTGTATTACTAATAAAAGCTGGTGGGAAACCGTTGATACCATTGCTAACGAATGGCTAGGGCCCTACTTTAAAATTTTTCCTGATCAAATTTTGCACGTCACTAAAAAATGGAATCAATCAGAAAATATTTGGTTGCAGCGAAGTAGTTTATTATTTCAAAAATCTTATAAAAAAGAAACTGATACAGCATTACTCTCAAAATATATTTTGCACTTAAAAGATTCCAAAGAATTTTTTATTAGAAAAGCAATTGGATGGGCTTTGAGAGAATATTCAAAAACAAATTCAGAATGGGTTATACAATTCGTAGCAACAAATTCATTGTCTCCCTTAAGTAAAAAAGAAGCCCTTAAAAGAATTCATGCCAAACCTGTTAATTAAGTTTGGTGCATAAAAAAAGGTTGAAGCAATAAATACTTCAACCTTTTTTATACTGAGAATTTTATTACATTTTTTTAGCGTCTTCTAAAAACTTAGCCAATCCAATGTCCGTTAAAGGATGTTTTAATAATCCTAAAATTGAATCTAATGGACAAGTACAAACATCTGCACCTGCTTCGGCAGCTTTTATAATATGCAACGCATTACGAATGGATGCTGCTAAAATTTCTGTTTTATAGCCTTGAATATCATATATATGACGCATTTGCGCAATCAATTCAATACCATCCCAACCGCTATCGTCAATACGACCAATAAATGGAGAAACATAAGACGCACCTGCTTTTGCTGCTAATATTGCCTGACCTGCAGAGAATACTAAGGTGCAATTGGTACGGATACCATTATCTGTAAACCATTTAATGGCTTTAATACCATCTTTAATCATAGGTACTTTCACCACAATATTTGGGTGAATAGCAGCTAATTTCTTGCCTTCTTCTACCATTGTAGCAAAATCTGTAGACAATACTTCGGCACTAATATCGCCATCAACTAAATCACAAATAGCCTTGTAATGCAATGCAATTGCCGCTTCGCCTTTAATGCCTTCTTTAGCCATTAATGACGGATTGGTAGTTACACCATCCAAGATTCCTAATTCACTAGCTTCTTTAATTTGGGCCAAATTTCCCGTGTCAATAAAAAATTTCATCCGTTAAATTTTATGATTGTAATCGAATTCAATGATGGATTTTGTTCGCGAATACTTATCAAACTGTATCCGCGAAAGAAAGAAAAAATGGCAGGCTACTCACATCGCACCGCTCAACCGCCTATCCTTGCTGTATTCCTACCCTGGGGAGTTTCAGCAGGAGCTGGTCGTGTAAGACCTGCCACGGCAAAAGTAAGGTTTGAAGCTTAATTAATGTAGATTTTTTTTAAATAAAAATGGTCACTTGCTATTTTGCAGATTAATTAATTATTTATTAATGCACTGGATAAAACCTTACTGTTTAACGATGAAGCCTAGAATTAATAGTGGTTGCACCCACTAATTCGTCGTGCCTTCCGCTAAATGACCTGTAATAAACTAGAATAGTATATTCATTTTCTGTTTCCCAATAGTTGCCATCAGTGAAAGAAATATCAGCAGATTCTAAAGGATTTTTAATATCCTTAGTAGCGTAGGTATAACTATAATAACCTTGTTTTAAAAATAATTTTTTTGTGTAGATCCCTTGCGTAGCATCGTAATGCATTAACGAGCTATCCCCAATTTGATTACCTGTAATTTCACCAATTAAATGCAAAGTTTTTCCAAAAATTGGCTGCCGATTATTGGGTAAATAACTAAAATTCACCCAAGCATAATCACTCTGCCACCAAGGATTCACCGACTCCGATGAATTAATTTCTGTATACCCATTTCTGTCCTGAAAATTAATATAAGCAACTGCATTTCTTGGTTGGTCTGGTTTTATAAAAACTTCATTGGGTTCTTTACTTCTATCTACTCGCGCAATTCTATCAGACTCAAATCGAAAACTTTGCAAATCGGCCCAGCGATATTCTTTGCCTGCTGCAAAAATAAAATCTTGTTCGCCATTATATTCCAATACGTCTCCGCGAACAAAAACAGGTTGCTTGTCTTTCACTGCATCATCCCAACGATTGTTTTGAAATACTACCACTTTTAATTGTTGTGGATTGAACAAATTCAAGGCCTTTACGCCTAATGAAAACTGTAATTTTTGATGCGTTCTATACACTTGGTTGTCGAAAGGTGTTTGAATTTGCGCACCGATGCTTACTTGTTTATCTACTACCATGATTCTTTTGGTAAATGCTAGTTTAGCAGTATCACCGTCAGTAAAAACCTTCAATAAATAATTGCCAGATTTAATTGGCTCACAGTTTCTTTCTGGCAATACTACTTGGTAGTGTATATAATGAATTGCTGCAATTGATGCTACTCGATAAGTACTAATTCTATTTTGGTTAAACCCCTTTATATAATCAAACACATTCATATTTGCTGGAGTCCAGTCTGCATTGCAAAGCTCGTAAGTATAAAAATAATTTTTTGGATAATTTACTAAGTCATCAAAATGCAGCTCTAGTTGGTCTGAAGAATTTAATTGTAAAATAGGCTGACTCAATTGGTTGTTTTGTTGAAACAATTTAACCCCTTGAATAGTGGGAGCATATACATGATCGGGTAAGCGCTGCCCAAACAAATCAATTGCCACCAATAACAATAACACTAAAGCCATTTTTTTCATACACATAAAAATAATGCAATAAAATTATACTAACCCAATTTAGCCAATACCACTATGCTTGAAAGCATGGCAAGATACTATTAGCCATATTTTGCAAAATTTTACTGGACTTCTTTGTAACAATAAAAAAGCCTCTAGCCTAGTTTAATAATTGGTTTTGCTGTATTCAATGCAGCAATGTAGTTTTGTAAAGATTAATTGTATTCATTTGAACCTAGCTTTTAACATAGCCAAGAAAATTGCATTTACCCGCAAAAAGTCATTTGCAAGATTTATTATAAGACTTTCCATTGCTGCTACGGCAGTTAGTGTGATGTCTATGATCATTACGCTGGCATTTGTAAATGGTTTTCAACAAACTGTAGCCAACAAAGTATTTAGTTTCTGGGGACATATTCGTGTGCAAAAATTTGAACCCAATAAATCATTGGTAGCCGAAGAAACGCCCATACTAAAAAGTAAAAAAATTGAATCCATAATTCGCAAGCAAACTGGCGTATATCAAATTCAAACATTTGCTACTAAATCTGCCATAATAGAAAAAAATAAAGAGATTGAAGGCGTATTATTAAAAGGTGTTGAAAAAGGCTATGATAGTATGCAACTAAAACCTTTTTTAAAAGAAGGCAGATGGCTGAAATTCAATGACAGCAGTTATAGTAAAGACTTGATGATTTCTGCACAAATTGCCAGTCAATTAAAAATTAAACTAAATGATACCATTCATATCTATTTTATTTCTAGTATGGATGGCAGTAAAAATTATAGAAAAATGTCGGTTTGTGGCATCTATAAAACCGGTATTGAAGAGTACGATAAACTATTTATTTTAGGCGATCAACAATTAATTCGACGCATGAACAATTGGGCACCAGACGAAACTGGTGGCTATGAAGTTTTTATATCGGACTACCACAAAATGGATAGTATTTCTGTTAAGTTAGCAGACCAACTTCCTGCAGAATGGATGAGTAAAACCATTAGAGAAGTGTATCCCAATATTTTTGACTGGCTCAATATTCAAGATGTAAATAGGAATGTCATTTTCACAGTCATGTCAATTGTAGCCATCATTAATTTAATCACTTGTTTATTAATTCTCATATTAGAAAGAACCCGAATGGTGGGTATATTGAAAGCACTAGGTGCAACAGACTGGTTAATTCAAAAAATATTTTTATACCATGCAACTGTTATTAGCCTTGCTGGGATTGGGATTGGGTTTGTTTTGGGTGTTGGTTGTTGCTTAATTCAGCAATACACTGGTATTATTACATTAGACGAATCTGCCTACTATGTTTCCTCTGCGCCTATATACCTCATATGGTGGCAAATTTTTGCAGTATGCGCTGGCACTTTACTAGTTTGCTATCTCGCTTTAATAATACCAACATGGCTTATTAAAAGGATCCAGCCAACCAAAGCCATTCAATTTAGATAAATTAATTATTTGGGCATTGCACACAAATGAGAGAGCAAAATACCCGTTGCTACAGCTGCATTCAATGATTCTGCCCCTCCTAGTTTTGGAATAGTTACTGAATTTTTAATAAAAGGCAATACCTCGGGCCTTATTCCTTTTGATTCATTTCCAATAACCAATAAACCTTCTTTTAAAGGTTGCATACCCATTACAGAACGCCCCTCAAGTAAGGCACCATAAACAGGCAGTTTAGTTGTTTGAAGCAATATGGGCAAATTAGTATACCAGCATTGAACCCTAATAAAACTCCCCATGGTTGATTGAATCACTTTGGGATTGGTTAGTTCAACAGTATCCTCACTAGCAATAATTTGAGTTATACCAAACCAATCTGCAATGCGAATGATGGTGCCTAAATTTCCTGGATCCTGTATGCCATCAATTACCAAACTTAATTTTCCAGACAAATTGAAAAAGTTTTTATTTTCTTTTTGACGGCAAATCAGTAGCACTTCATTGGCTGTTTGCAAACTCGATATTTTTTCTAATTCTATCTCAGAAACAAGCGCAGTATCAATATTAGTAGGGTTTTCGGCTATCCATTTGGCCGTTGCATATATTTTTGTTACCTCATAATTACTGTTTAAAAGCTCTGTTGCAAGCTTTGGACCTTCGGCAATAAAAAGCCCTTCTTGTACTCTTTGTTTTTTCTGGCACAAAGATTGAATATATTTGAGTTCATT
Organism: Sediminibacterium sp.; assembly: GCA_037132335.1. GTDB lineage: Bacteria > Bacteroidota > Bacteroidia > Chitinophagales > Chitinophagaceae > Sediminibacterium. The sequence goes on from JBAXPJ010000019.1 coordinate 9,063, forward strand.
CTTGCTTAACATACTGTATGCGTTTGAAACTTGATAAAGTTAATTGGAATTTATGGCTCTTACTAACATTCTCTGCAATGTTGGTAGTTTCTTGTTCCGAAGAACGTAGAACTACTGTAAAAAATTATCCGGTTGCTACCCCTTTTGTATATAGTAATAAAGTTATTCTAGATGGAATTGAATCAAAAATAGAAAAAAAACAGCTTAGCGTAGACCTAAGCAATTATTGGGATGATAGTTTGAAAGCCAGAAAAGAACAACATGTAGTGTTCTGGTATCGAATTAATAACCCAAGTATTTTCGATTCTATTAATGTTAGTCGTTCGAAAAACTTTATGAATGCCTATTTAAATTCACAAGGCTATTATTACGCAAATTTAGTTGACTCCATTCATATCGACACCATTGCAGACCAATTGAGGGTGCATACCTACATGAATATTAACTTGGGTAAGAAAATTACTATTGATTCCATTAATTATCAGTTAAGCGATTCCAGTTTACAAGCCACCACTTTATTAAACCAAAAAAGTAGTTTACTCAAAAAAGGAAGTCCTTACAGCAAACAATTAATTGGTACAGAATTAGATAGACTAATTGGCATTTATAGAAATAATGGTTACTACAAATTCACAAGAGAAGATATTTTTACAGAGGTTGATACGGTAGATACCCATTTAATTGCATTAACACTTAATCCTTTTAAACAAGCAGCACTAATTGCTGAATCTGCCAAAAAACGCCAATTAAACCCTACTTGGAATATTAGTATCAACAAAAGGCCTACCTATGATTCTAGTAAATTGGTGCAATATACAATAGGTAATATTTATTACTATCCAGAAACTAGCTTAACTGATATTACAGATAGTTTGATAACCAAAACTGGATTAAAAGAAGAAAAATATCCGGGTGTTTTTTTAAGATCTAAAGAACAGAAATTTAAATACACACCACTAAAAGAGCATACTTTTTTCTCTAAAGGAAAATACTATAATGAAGATGATTATTTAAAAACCATCAACACCTTACAACAAGTTGGTGCATGGCAACAAGTAGATGGAAAAATCATCCCTCGTGAAAAATCAGACACACTAGATGTATATTTTTTTCTAACACCAGCGCTTAAACAAAACTTCACCGTAGACCTAGAAGGCAGTAGAAATACAGGCGATATTGGGTCAGGAAATCTGTTCGGATTGTCAACAAATTTTTCTTATAAAAATAGAAACGTTGCCAAAAAAGCTATACAGTCAATTTCTAATTTTAGAACAGGGGTTGAATTAAATTTAAATTTAGGAAGTAATCAAAATACAACCACTAATTTGGCGCAAACTTTTAATATCAGCGCAGGTCAAACATTCACTTTTCCTGGATTGATACAACCTTTCAATAAATGGAAAGCGTTGAAAACAATCGACAATCAAAGAACATCACTTGCGTTGAATGCTGCTTATATAGATAGAAAAAATTACTACAAATTAAAGTCCTTGGTAGGTAGTTGGGGTTATGAATGGAAAAAGACAATTAACCGTGCAGAAAATTCATGGATATACAAACCCATTAATATTGAATTGTATGCACTTGATACACTTCCTGGCTTAGATACTTTATTCAAAAAAAATCCATTCTTACGCAACTCCTTTAATACCGGAAATATCTTTAGCCAAAGTTTATCGTATAACAGAACAATTAATAGTGCTGGCAGAAAAACACATAACTTAAGATTAGGCATTGAAGAAACAGGAGGCCTATTTGGTTTAATAAAAGATATTAAGGATAATAGTTATCGCTATATTAAAGTAGAAGCAGAATACCGTCAAAAAAAGAAATGGGATCATTCTGAATTAGCATATAGGGCCTTTGCTGGAATAGGTTATAATTATGGCAGTTATCCAAAAAATGCTTCACTTGCCACCCTCCCATTTTTTAAACAATTTTCTGCGGGAGGCCCTTATAGTATGCGCGCTTGGGGCTTAAGGCAACTTGGGCTTGGCAGTTCCAATACTTATGATAGTATTTCTTCAACCAATTTTAGAGACCGATATGGCGATATGATTATTGAAACCAATGTGGAATATCGTTTTATTATGGCAACTGTTGCTGGCGTAAAAGTTGGCAGCGCAATTTATACCGATATTGGAAATATTTGGAACGTAAAAAATAGTACTACAGATTTTAATTCAACTTTTTCGTTGGCAAAATTAGGCCACGATATTGCTATTGGTGTAGGAACAGGTTTGAGGCTTGATTTTGATTATTTTTTAATTCGATTCGACTTAGCCTATAAAGTAAAAGACCCATTAAGAACTGCCAATAATGGATGGATGAGTTTTAAAAATTTCAACTGGACCGATATTCGACCAAACGGATTAGAAGTATCTAATTTTGCTTTACAACTCGGCATCGGTTTGCCCTTCTAATGCTGCACGCATTTCTTTCAGTTCTACTTCAAATGTTGGAATTGTTTTGGCATTGTCAACTGAAAATTCACCAATTCTTGTTCTGCGTAAACTACTCATATAAGCACCCACACCTAGTGCCGCACCAAAATCATTGGCAAGGCTTCTAATATAAGTACCAGTACCACAAACCACTTTAAAATAAACTAGTGGTAATGCTATTTTTTCAATAGTAAAAGAATGAATCGTAACAGGTCTTGGGTCTACTTCCACTACCAAGCCTTTGCGTGCAGAAACATATAAGCGTTCTCCATTTTTTTTAATGGCAGAATGTTGTGGGGGCATTTGTAAAATATCTCCTGTAAACTGCGCTGTGGCAGCTTCAATCATTGCATCGGTTAAGTGCGCAATTGATTGGGGATTTTCAGGATCAGATTCTAAATCATAAGTAGGTGTAGTGGCGCCAAGTGTAAAAGTTCCGGTATACTCTTTTTCCATCCCCATATACTCGTTTATTTTTTTGGTATACTTTCCAGTACACACAATTAATAAACCAGTAGCCAATGGATCTAAAGTGCCAGCATGACCAACTTTACTAACCCTTATCATGTTACGTATTTTTCTAACCACATCGAATGAAGTCCATTCCATGGGTTTGTCAAATAGCAATACTTGACCGTTTAAAAATGATTGCAGCACTAACATGTATTAAATAAAATTTGACGCTTGATAGCTACCACTAATAGGCCCTTGCAAACAATACCCTTTGTGTAGAAGGATTACCAGATAAAATACATTTTCCGTCTTCTAATGGATTGTCTAAAGGAATACAACGAATAGTTGCTTTAGCCAGTTCTTTAATTTTGTCTTCTGTTTCACTAGTGCCATCCCAATGCGCAGAAATGAATCCTGCTTTGGTATCTAATAAGTTTACAAATTCATCCCAAGTATCGGCTTTACTAATATGTGCTTCTTGAAAAGCTTTGGCCTTATTAAAAATATTTAATTGAATTTCTTCTAATAAATTTTGAATGTATAATTCAATTCCATCTAAACTAATACTTTGTTTTTCTTTGGTATCTCTACGAGCTACTTCTACTACATTATTTTCTAAATCGCGTGCACCAATGGCTAATCGAACGGGCACTCCTTTCAATTCATATTCAGCAAATTTCCATCCTGGTCTTTGGTTATCGGAATCATCGTACTTTACAGAAATACCCAATGCCTTTAAGCCTTTTACAATTGAACCCACTTTTTCATCGAGTGCTAATTTTTGTTCTTCTCCTTTAAATATCGGAACAATCACAACTTGTATTGGTGCAATTTTTGGAGGTAAAATCAATCCATCATCATCACTATGTGCCATCACTAATGCCCCAATTAATCGCGTACTAACGCCCCAACTGGTAGCCCATACATAGTCTAGTTTATTTTCTTTATCACTGAATTTTACATCGAATGCTTTGGCAAAATTTTGTCCTAAAAAATGCGAGGTGCCTGCTTGTAATGCTTTACCATCTTGCATCATCGCTTCAATACAATAAGTTTCTTCGGCACCTGCAAAACGCTCGTTGGCTGTTTTTATACCTTTTATAACAGGCATTGCCATCCAGTTTTCTGCAAAATCTGCATATACATCTAACATCAACTTTGTTTCAATTAATGCTTCGGCAGCAGTAGCATGTGCGGTATGACCTTCTTGCCATAAAAACTCTGCAGTTCTTAAAAACAAACGCGTACGCATTTCCCAACGAACCACATTGGCCCATTGATTAACAAGTATTGGCAAATCGCGGTAAGACTGAATCCAACCTTTATAAGTATTCCAAATAATGGCTTCACTAGTAGGACGCACCACTAATTCTTCTTCTAATTTAGCTTCTGGATCAACCATCAACTTTCCTGGCTTGTCTGGGTCTGACTTTAAACGATAATGGGTAACCACTGCACACTCTTTTGCAAACCCTTCTGCATTCTTTTCCTCAGCTTCAAACAGGCTTTTAGGTACAAATAATGGGAAATAGGCGTTTTGGTGGCCCGTTTCTTTAAACTTTTTATCAAGTACATCACGCATGTTTTCCCAAAGTGCATAGCCATATGGCTTGATAACCATACAACCCCTTACAGCACTATAGTCTGCTAAATTCCCCTTGATTATTAGGTCGTTATACCATTGCGAATAATCTTGTTCTCTTGTTGCGATATCCTTACCCATGTTCTTAATTGTGATTACTTTAACAAATTATAGTTAGACCTTACTAGAGCATGGCAAAATTTTTGACATGTTAAACTAAGCGCCTGCCTCTGCATCGCAAATGTATGTAACTTCACATTATATATTTGTTCAAACCTAATACCATGAAAAATAGCCTACTTATTTTACTGATTGGAATTGGTTTTTTGTCTACTAGTTGTGCTACTGCATACAAGTCAGACCAAACCCCAGATGATGTGTATTATTCTCCAGGAAAACCTGCTGCTGAAGACGATTTAGTAAAGGATGCTGCTCAGCAAGAACAATATCAGGCTTATATGACTAGTGCCGATGAACGCTACCTGCGTATGAAAGTAGCCAATCATTCTCGTTGGACTAGTTTAGACGATTATGCCTATTGGTATGATAGCCGTTATGATTTCTATCGTTATAATCAATACAATTCTTTGGGTTTAAATAATTATAATTACAACAATAACTGGAATTCAATGGCTGCATTTGGTAGCCATCGCCCTATGTTGGGATGGAACAATCCTGCTTTTACCATTATCAGTTATTGTAATACTAAAACACTCATAGGTTCAACTGCTGGTAGTAATATCACTGCCTATAAAAACAAAAATTACGATAACACCAATATCAGTTATACCAATCCTAAAACAGGCATTACAACTTATTCTAACAATACCAATAATTTTAGTTCATTGGTAAAAAAAGTGTTTGCTACCGCATCGGCTAATTCAAATGGCAGTAGCACTTTTGATAGAGCAGCAAGATCTTTTAGCAATACTTCATCTAGTAGTGCTTCTTCAAGCAGTTCATCTAGCAGCCCCGTTGTAACTAGTAGTACAGCAGGTGGAAATAGTGGCGGCGTAAAAAGCACTGGAACTAGCACAAGTACAGGTAGAACTTCTAGAGATTAATAAGCCTCCCACACATGAAAAAATATTTATTAGCACTCAGCTTAATCAGTAGTATTACCGTATTTGCGCAAACACCTGATGACGCCTTAAGAACTGCTTGGTTTACCCAAAATGGTTCTGGAAGAAATACGGCAACAGGTGGTGTGATGGGCTCACTAGGAGGCGATATTACAGCCAACCACGTAAACCCAGCAGGTCTTGGATTATTTAAAACCAATGAGTTTGTTTTATCGCCTGGATTTTTATTAAACAAAAACAAGTTTAACTACCGAGGAACAGACACTAGTAACGATAAAAACAATTTTAATTATGGGTCTTCAGGAATTATATTAGCTGCAGGTGCTAATCCTAATAAAAAATGGACCAGCAGTGCATTTGCCATTTCTGTAAACCAAGTAGCCAATTACAATAATAGGGTGCAGTTTAAAGGATTCAATAATGTGAGTTCTTATTCAGAAAAATATTTAGAAGAATTGGTTCGCGATCGTGCAGATACGATTGCCGCTTTAAGCAATTATGTGTATGGTTCTTCATTAGCATTTAGAACTTATTTAATTGACACTATTAGGGGCGCAAATGGCGCTGTAATGGGCTATCAAAGTTTGGTGCCTTACTCAACAGGTATTAATCAATCATATGATGCCACAACTACTGGTGGCTACCATGAAATAGCCATTGGATTGGCTGGAAATTTATTAGATAAAATGTATGTGGGTGGTAGTTTGGTCATTCCAGTGATCAATTATCAAAAACAAACTATTTATTCTGAAACAGATGCAACCAATAATACCAAAAATGAATTTAAGAGTTTTGAATATAGAGAAAGTTTTAGTTCACGCGGTATTGGCGTTGGATTAAAATTGGGTATGATTTATAAACCACAAGATTATTGGCGGATAGGCTTTGCATTCCATACGCCACAATTGATAGGTTATAAAGATGAAATTAGATCTTCTATGACTACTAACACAGAAACTTATGCTGGAACGATCACTGAAACTAGCGATCAATTAAATAGTGGCAATGCTGGTAAAAGCGAATACAATTTATCTACCCCATGGCGTGCTATTGCAAGTGCTAGTTATGTGTTTAGAGAAGTGAATGATACTAGAAGGCAACGTGCTTTTTTAAGTGCAGATATTGAATATGTAAATTATCGTAGCGCCCGTTTTTCTGCAGTAAATAAAACCGATGCCGATTTGGTAAACTATTACCAAATGATTAATGATGAAATAAAAGATTACTACAAAGGGAATGTAAATATTAGAGTTGGTGGCGAATTAAAATTTAATGTTTGGATGGTAAGACTAGGTGGCGGATTTTATGGTAGCCCTTATGCAGATGATGCCCTGAAAGCCAATCGGATTGTAACTAGTGGCGGATTTGGCTATAGAAACCATGGTATATTTATTGACCTTAGCTATGCACATATTTTTCAAAAAGATGTACAGTTTGCTTATCGCTTAAACGACAAGCCTAATACATTTGCAGTGCAGTCTGGTGCGAAACAAAATATCATGCTTACTTTAGGATTCAAGTTTTAGAACAGCCCATTACTTAAGCAGTTCCAGCATTTTTTCTACAGAAGCATTTGTTGCATCAAACCAATGAATACTTGAGTCTTTTTTAAACCAAGTCATTTGTCTTTTTGCGTAATGACGTGTATTAATTTTTATTTGTTCTATTGCTTTTTCAAGCGATATTTTTTTATTGAAATATTCAAACAATTCTTGATACCCCACTGTTTGCAATGCATTGTTTTGGCAATGAGGAAAAAGCGCCAATGCCTCCTGAACAAGCCCAGCTTCAACCATTAAATCAATGCGTTGATTGATGCGCTCATTCAATAAATCTCTTGGCATTTCAAGACCAATTTTAATTATTCGAAATGGTCTTTGCTTTTTATTGGCAGTACGAAATTCAATAATTGATTTACCTGTTGCTTGCCAAATTTCTAGTGCACGCATTAAACGCTGGGGATTATTTTGTTCGGCTATTTGCCAAAATACAGGATCATTTTTTTGCACCGATTCTTGTAGCCAATTCAATCCATTTTGCGCATATAATTCAATAATATTTTGTCGGATAGCTGGATCAATACTTGGCATATCATCCATCCCTTCACAAAATGATTTAATGTATAAACCAGTGCCACCAACCATTACAGCAATAGGTTGCTTCTTAAAAATTTCGTTACCTTTTTCCAATGCAAAGGTTTCAAAGATTCCTGCATTAAGTTCTTGATGAATAGAATGCGAATCAATAAAATGATGTGGAATTTCTAGCAATTCTTCTTTAGTAGGCTTAGCAACAGCAATCCCTAATTCTTTAAAACATTGGCGAGAGTCTGCAGAAATTATTTCGGTGTGTAGTGCTTTAGCCAAAGCAATCGCTACAACTGTTTTACCAACAGCAGTAGGACCGCAAATAACCAATATTGTATTTTGTGCTAACTCACTCATTAAGATTACTAATACTCCTCTTCATCTTGCCCTTCATCTTGCCCCTCTTCTGCTTCGGCATCTTCATCAGGATCTCCCTCACCATCTACCTCATCCGAAGAATCTTCTAATTCATCTCCTTCTTCTCCAAACCCATCCTTGGCTTCACTTAAATCGTATTTCTCTTCAATATCGGCAAACTTATCACCCAATAAACTTTTGGTGCCGTATTGTTGAGGGCCAATACCTTCTACTCGAGTGGTGGATGGATACAATGTTTTAGCATTCTCTTCTTTACTAACACTAATCAGTTCAACTAAAAACACCCAGTTTTTTACAAAATCGTATACGTAAATAAACTTTTGATTGGTATCTCTAATTTCAGAACCAATGCTTGTATCAGCCATTATTAAAGGCGCTACAGGATAGGCTTTATCGTATCGTTCAAAGCTAATTTCTCTGCCGCGTTGCCAGTTATCATTGCTTCGATAAAAACTTGATTGGTGCTTTGAATCAAATTCATACGACTTTACAATTGCAAGGTGTAGGTCTTGAAAATTTTGTGTATGCTTAATAATTATATCACGGTAAACCGCGTCGTCTTCTTCGAGATAAATTCTAAATTTTAATACAGCCATTCTATTGAGTTGCTAATTGTGAGTGGTAGTTATTTAACATGCAAATTACGCAAGTATCTTGTGAGTATTGCACGAATTTATAATTAATTCAATGGGTGTAAATTTAATTCTGCCGCCTTTTCTAACATAAATCCAAAAGCAGCCGTATAATTATTAGCAATTAATCCGTCTAAAATTGCTTCGCGGATGGCATCTTTAATAATTCCAACATTTTTTCCAGGACTTAGTCCAAAATGTGCCATAATCATCTCACCGGTTATAGGTGGTTGCCAATTGCGCATTTGATCACTTTCTTCCACCGCTTTCATGCGCTGTTTTACCATTTCAAAATTTTGCAAGTAGCGCTTAACTTTTAATTTATTCTTGCTAGTTATGTCTGCAGAACAAAGCAGCATCAATGCATCTATATCTTCACCAGCATCAAATAATAACCTGCGTACTGCACTATCAGTAATATTTTCATTGGTTAAACTGATCGGTCGCAAATGCAATAACACCAACTTCTGTACCATTTTCATTTTTTCGTTCAATGGCAATTTTAACTTGGTAAAAATTTTTGGAACCATTCTTGCGCCAACTACTTCATGACCATGAAAAGTAAAACCATGTCCTTCCTCAAACTGCTTGGTAGCAGGCTTTCCAATATCATGTAATAAAGCTGCCCATCGCAACCATAGGTCATTGGTGTTTTCAGAGATATTGTCAATCACTTGAAGGGTATGATAAAAATTATCTTTATGCCCCATCCCCTCAATATTTTCCGCTCCATACAAATCCACCATTTGCGGAAAAATAATTTGTAATAATCCTGTTTGAAACAACAAATCCCAACCAACAGATGGCTTACTGCAAAGCATTATTTTATTGAGTTCATCTGTTATACGTTCTTGAGATACAATTTTTATTCTAGGGGCCTGCGCCTTAATTGCTTCAAGTGTTTCGGGCACAATTGTAAATTCTAATTGTGCAGCGAACCGAATGGCACGCATCATTCTTAATGGATCGTCACTAAAAGTTTGTTCCGGTAATAATGGAGTTTGAATAATTTTATTTTCAATGGCTGCAATGCCATTAAATGGGTCAATTAATTGACCAAAGTCTGCTTTGTTTAAACTAATAGCAAGTGCATTAATGGTAAAGTCTCTTCTATTTTGATCGTCTTCTAAACTACCTGTTTCTACTTGTGGCTTTCTACTTTCTAATTGATAACTTTCTTTTCTTGCACCTACAAACTCAATTTCCATTTCTGGTAATTTAATTTGCGCAGTTCCAAAATTTTTAAAGAATGCAACAGTGGGTCGGGGCTCAAACAAATCAGCCACTTTATTGGCTAATTCAATGCCATCGCCCAAACAAACTATATCTGCATCCTTGGTGGCTCGGCCAATAATTTTATCGCGAACAAAGCCCCCAATTAAATAAGTAGGCAGGTTCAAACTGGCTGCAGCTGCGGCTATTCGGTTAAAAATGGTTGTTTCTATTGAGGTACAAGGTATCTGCATCTGCTGTAAATGTACTAGTCTTTGCGTTTAGGATTATACTGTTAATACCGCTAATAGCTGTTGCGTACTTATTTTTTGTGCGCAATTGAAATGTTTTTCTGGGCATTGTTTTTGGCCGTGGATGCCACAAGGCCTACAGGGCAAGGCTTCTGACACTTCTACAATATGACTTTTAGATGAAAGCGGGCCATACCCAAATGAAGGTATGGTAGAACAATAAACTGCCGTTACAGGCGCATCAACAGCCGATGCAAAATGCATTGGTGCCGAATCGTTTACATAATTCATTTCGGCTTGTTGCATTAGTGCAGCTGAAGCTAAAAAATTAAGTTTGCCCGCCAAATTATGGGTGCGCATAAAAGCATCTTTTACCACCAAATCGGTACAAAGTGCGTTATCGGAAGCTGCTCCTAACAAATAAATGGTATACCTACTAGGCAATGCCTGTATTAAATCAATCCATTTTTGAGCTGGAAATTGTTTGGTGTACCATACAGATGCTGGGGCTATGCAAATAAATGGCAATCCCGTATACACTGCAATACTCGTTTGATCTGCTATTGTTGGATATAACTTAGGCTTTGCCGCAAATTCATCGGTAAAAGCAGCAATTAATTGGTGGTTGCGTTCAATTTCATGCAATTCGGTTTGCCCATTGCTAAAATGGTGCTGTATGCGCTTACTAAAAAACAAGCTAAATGGATTTTTATTGAACCCAATGGTTTGTTTTGCACCAGAAAGAACAGTAATCAAACCCGTTGCAGCATAGCGTTGCAGATTAATTACCTGTGTATATTGATTGGCTCGAATTTGTTTAATTGTTCGAATTAGGTTACGATACTTATGGCTTTTTTTATCCCAAATTACTACTTGCTGTATAAACGGATGTTGTGTAAATAGTGATTCATTTCCTTTTCTAACCAGTATATCAATGATGCTGTTTGGATAAAACGCATGTAATTTTTCTACAATGCCAGTAGCTAGAACTACATCCCCAATAAAAGCAGTTTGTATGACTAAAATCTTTTGCATCTCTACAAAAATACTTATTAATTAGATTGAAGCACTAGCTAGCATGGTTGATGGCCATTTGCCTTGATTTTATTTTTTTTATTAAATCAAGCATAACAAATAAAATCAAAGCCATTCTAACTGTATGTTTGCAAAAATTTAAAGCATGTCATTACAAGCATTGATCCTAGAAGCCTGGGACAACAGAGAATTACTAAAAGACACCAAGTACACAGATGCCATTAGAGCAGTAATAGAAGAAGTAGATAAAGGAAGGCTAAGAACAGCTGCCCCTACCGAGAATGGCTGGGTAGTAAACGAATGGGTAAAACAAGCCATTCTACTATATTTTGGTATTCAACAAATGCAAACCTGGGAATTGCCTCCATTTGAGTTTTACGATAAAATGTTGTTGAAAAGCAATTATAAAGAATTAGGTGTACGTGCAGTTCCACATGCCGTTGCCAGATATGGCGCTTATTTAGCTAAGAACGTGGTATTAATGCCTAGTTATGTAAATATTGGAGCATTTGTAGATGAAGGAACCATGGTGGATACTTGGGCCACTGTAGGCAGTTGTGCGCAAATTGGCAAAGGCGTTCACTTAAGTGGTGGTGTAGGAATTGGTGGTGTATTAGAACCATTACAAGCAAGTCCGGTAATTATTGAAGATGGTTGTTTTATAGGAAGTAGGGCAATTGTTGTAGAAGGCGTTATTGTTGAAAAAGAAGCCGTATTAGGTGCCAATGTGGTACTTACAAAATCAACTAAAATTATTGACGTTAGTGGCCCTGAGCCAATTGAATACAAAGGACGTGTACCTGCAAGAAGCGTAGTGATTCCAGGAACTTATCCAAAAGAATTTCCGGCAGGAATCTACCACGTGAATTGTGCTTTAATTATTGGAACACGTAAAGCAAGTACCGATTTAAAAACCAGCTTAAACGACGCATTGCGCGAATTTAATGTGAGTGTATAAATTGGCTTAAGAATAAATTATGCCGCAAAGCAAAAAAGATACAGCATACCAATTGAGTTTAGCAGGATTTCTGATAACAATTTTGGGTGCTGTATTTTTTTCAACCAAAGCCATCTTTGTAAAACTGGCTTTTAAATCAACAGGTGTTGATGCGGTTACTTTATTAACCCTTCGCATGCTGTTTTCCCTCCCATTTTATTTAGTAGCAGCAAGGATCGCAGCAAAAAAAGAATCGATAGTATCTCTCACAAAAAGAGATTGGTTTTATTTGATATTACTGGGTGTTTTTGGATATTATTTGAGTAGCTTATTCGACTTTATAGGGTTACAATATATATCTGCCGGATTGGAGAGATTAATACTTTTCCTCTACCCTACTTTTTCAGTTTTAATTAATAGTTTGGTATATAAAGCCAAATTGAATAGAACACAAATAGCTGCACTTGTTTTAACCTATGTAGGTATAGGCATTGCTTATATTGGAGAAATGAAAATCGATACGAGTAACCCTAATTTTTATTTTGGTTCTTTCATGATTTTTTTATGTGCAATTACTTATTCTTTTTATTTGGTTGGCACAGGCAGAATGATTCCTAAAGTTGGTGTTACACGATATACTGCTTATGCAATGCTAGCCGCAACAATTGGCATCTTTTTACATTTTCTTTTTACAAGAAATATTCAAGAAATTCCATTTACAAATACGCTTATTTGGTATACGATTGCTTTAGCACTTGTTGCTACGGTTCTACCCTCTTTTTTAATGAGTAATGGAATGAAAATGATTGGCAGTAATAATGTATCCATCATTATTAGTATTGGTCCGGTTTCAACTATTATTCAAGCACATTTCTTTTTGGGGGAACCTATTATTTTTCCTCAAATAGTAGGAACTATTTTTGTAATTATTGGCGTGCTACTGATTGGATGGCAATCGAAAAGAGGTTCAGTAGAAGTTGTTTAATAAATTTCAATGAAGCCTTACAATTGTTGAAAAACATCCATTTATACATTTGAGTATAGATATGCAATTACTAGTAAAACAAATTGGGATAAAAAAAATGAAGTTATTATGGATTTGTAATTGAAAATGCAACTACAGGGGTTGAGTTATAAGTAAAAACACATGTTTATAATTAATCAAATTAAAATTTTTGCGCATTTTTTGTGCTTTTTAATATAATTTTTTCGTCTATTTATAGTACTATTTTAACTTAAAATTTACTAAAAAGCTTGATGCCATTGAATTGTAGCTGAAAGGTCAATAAATAGCAATGAATAATTAGTGATAATTTGATTATTTTAAACTGAAAATGTTTAAGTAATAAGTCTTTATATAAGACAAGTCTAAACAGTTTGTATTATAAATAGCCCCTAAAATGAAAGCTTCAATATATCATTATAATGAAGAATTTAAAGAATTAAGTAGTAATGGTGATACTGTTGCTGCAAATTTAGTTCTGTGTTTTGCTTCAAAAAAAATATTACAACTTCCAAATACATTTGAAAATATTAGGCTGCAATTTAAGAATGCGCAAATAGTACTTTGTAGTACAGCAGGAGAGATTTTTCAAGAAACAGTTACAGATAATACAATTGTAGTAATTGCCTTAGCGTTTGAAAAAACTGCCATTAAAACTGCACAAGTAAATATTAAAGACTATCCAAATAGTTATGAAAGTGGGCAGGCATTAGTAAAAGAATTAATCAAAGAAGACTTAGCCTATATTTTAGTAATATCAGATGGAAGTTTTGTAAATGGATCTGAGTTAGTAAAAGGCATAAATGATGCAACAGGCAATAAAATATTAGTGACCGGCGGTTTAGCTGGAGACGACGATAATTTTCAAACTACACTTGTTGGACTAAATGAAAATGCTACAAAAGGAAATATAGTTGCTGTTGGCTTTTATGGAAAAAACATATTAATTACACATGGGTCACAAGGCGGATGGGATACTTTTGGAATGGAAAAAATAGTGACCAAATCTGAAGGGAATAAATTATTTGAAATAGATAATAAAAATGCGTTGTCTATTTATAAAAAATACCTAGGGTCTGATGCTACAAATTTACCTAGTTCTGCATTACTATTCCCATTATCAATACAATTAGAAGGCGCAACAGAACCAATCGTAAGAACTATTTTATCAATAGACGAAAATGAAAATAGTTTAACATTTGCTGGTGATATACCAATAGGTGCAAAAGTTCGATTCATGCGGGCAAATTTAGACAAACTAATTACAGCATCAACAATAGCAGCAGCAAATACAGTCAGTGCAAATAAAAAGGACCCAAGTTTTGCATTACTAATAAGTTGCGTTGGGAGAAAACTAGTATTAGGACCTAGAATAGAAGAAGAAATTGAATCAATAAGAGAAATTTTAGGAAAGAATACTGTTTTTGGAGGATTTTATTCTTACGGTGAAATTTCACCGTTCAATGAAAAAGGAAATTGCCAATTACATAACCAAACAATGACAATTACTTGTTTTGATGAAATATAACAACCTATTAGAAAGGCAAATAAAAAAACACTTTCCTGAAAACGTATCATTAGACGACCCAGGAATAGCTGCATTTTTAAATGTTATAAACCAATCATACCAATCATTTGAGCGAGATAAGAGTCTTTCTGAAAGGGCTTCTGATATTAATGAAGAAGAATATATAGAAATCAACAAATCACTAAACGAAGAAATTAATAACAGGAAAAGCTCTATTGATAATCTTAAAAAAACAATCAGCTTAATTACAGACGAACCATTAGATTTTAGTAATAATGATTTAATGTCTATTGCGGATAATTTAAACAAACAAGTTCATAGTAGAAAAAAGGCCGAAACAATATTCACCTCATTAATTAATAATATACAAACAGGTGTATTGTTGAAAGATTTGGATAATACAATTATATTTACGAACAAACTTTTTTGTGAAATATTCGAAATTGATGATGACCCTAAAAATATTATAGACAAAAATTTTAATGATTTCAAATCAACAATCCTATTAAAATTAAAACACCCGAATAGGTTTAAAAGAGATACTAAAAATAAATTAGCTGCAAAAAAAATAGATCTATTAAATATTATAGATTTAAAAGATGGCAGAACATTAGAGCAAAGCTATATTCCAATAATTCAAGAAAATAGCTGTGTAGGTCATTTATGGAACTATTCTGATATTACTGAAAGAAAGGAAAAAGAAGAAACCATACGTAAAAATGAAATTCTCTTAACCACTAGTCAAGAAATAGCCCATATTGGTAGTTGGGAATATAATATTATTACCGAAAAAGTAGAATGGACTAAAGAAATATATTCTATTAGAGGTATTGATCCTGAAACTGAAAAAGCTAATTATGCAGTATTCATGAACGGTATTCATCCAGAAGACAAGGCAATGGTAAATGCTAAGTTAATGGAAGCTATAAAAAATACTATCTCATTTAATATTCATTACAGAATCATTAAACCAGATGGTGATATTAGAATTGTAAATGATATTGGAAATACAATTGTAAATGCACAAGGGAAAAATGAATTAATAAGAGGCACTATTCAAGATGTTACCTTAAGAAAGAAAATTGAACAAGAGATATTACAACAAAAACAATTTACCGAAGACATTTTAAATAATATACCAGCAGATATTGCTGTATTTGACAAAAACCATAATTACCTATACATCAACCCTAAAGCCATTGCAGATAAGAATATGCGAGATTGGATGATAGGGAAGAATGATTTTGATTACAGTACTTTAAAAGGAATAGATACCAAAATCGCCACAAAAAGAAGAGGCTATTTTAATGAAGCAATTGAAACCAAAATAAGTAGAGACTGGGTTGATGAGCATACAACAAAAACAGGATCAATCAATTTTATATTTAGAAGATTTTATCCTTATTATGAAGATGAAGAACTAAAATTCGTAATTGGATATGGTATTGATATTACAAGCAGACGTAAAACAGAAATTGAATTAGAAGGAGTTATGAAGTCAATGGCTAGGGTAAATAAAGAATTAGAACAATTTGCATTTTCGGCCTCACATGATTTACAAGAACCTCTAAGAATGGTTACTAGTTTTTTAGCCCAATTAGATAAAAAATATGGTGATACTTTAGATGAGAAAGGTAAAACATATTTAAATTTTGCGGTAGATGGAGCAAGAAGAATGCGGCAAATGATTTTAGATTTGTTAGAATATTCTAGGGTTGACAGATTAGACGATTTTGAATTAGAGGAAGTCGATTTAAATGAAGTAATTGATGAAATCATCACATTACATCAAGTGAAAATACAAGAGAAGAATGCTAACATCAATATAGGTAAACTGCCAAAGTTAAAAATATATAGATCTCCAATACGACAGGTTTTCCAGAGTTTCATAGACAATAGTTTAAAATACAGTAAAGAAGATGTAAAACCAGAAATTAGTATTACATCTAAAGAAGAATTAACTTATTGGCAGTTTTCAATTACAGATAATGGAATTGGAATTAGAAGCGAATATTTTGAAAAGATATTTGTACTATTTCAGCGATTACATAATAGAGAAAAATATTCTGGAACAGGTATTGGTCTTAGTATTGCTAAGAAAATTATTTATAATATGAACGGAGAAATCTGGCTTGAATCTCAAGAAAATATTGGAACAACATTTCATTTTACTCTATTAAAAAAATAATAAATGAACAAATTGCATATTTTACTAGTGGAAGATAATGAAGGAGATATTCTTTTAACAACCGAAACTTTAGAAGAAGGTCATATATCTAATAAAATAAGTATTGCTAGGGATGGATTAGAAGCTATTAACATTTTAGATAGCTCCTCTATTAATAATCAAGATTTACCTGACCTTGTTTTATTAGATATCAATCTTCCTAAAGTAAATGGATTTGCAGTATTGAAACACATTAAAGACTCTAATACACTCAGTCATCTTCCTGTAATAATGCTCACAACTTCTGCTTCACCTGCCGATAAAATAATGGCAAATGAATTTAAAGCAAGTAATTATTTAATAAAACCTGCAGAAATTATTGACTTTATTAAGGCAATAAATAAAATTGAAATTTTTGGAACTTTCGCTTACTGATAAATCCATATTTAGAATACAATAAAATTCGTACTAATTATAGATGCATAAACCTGAATAACTTGGGTTATATATTATACAAAAATTTAGTTTAATTAGCTTTTAATGTAATTCAAAGGACTCTTACCATATTTCTCCTTAAAACTTGAACAGAAATAAGACACCGAATTAAATCCTAATAAATAGGCTATATCCTTTACTGAGCCAAGATTTTGTCTTAACATAATTTCCGCCTTAGATAACTTATATGAAAGAATATATTTACGCGGACTAGTGCCATATATCTTTTTCATCCATCGTTCGAATGTAGAAACGCTCATTAGCATTTTTGCTGAAATTTCTTCAATACTAATATTTGTATTGTCTGATACTTCATCCATAATTGCATCAAATTTTTTCTTAAACCCACTTGATGGAGATTCTATAAAATGGTTCGCCTTTTGAAGTTTACTTTTTTCAATTGCAGCTTCTTTACCTTTATGTAATGAAATTTGGTTCTTAATTTTTAAAAACAGATTGTTTGACTTAAATGGTTTTACTACATAGTCATTTGCACCTAGCTCTAACCCTTCAGTAATTTTATCTTCGCTATTTATTGCAGACATTAAAATAACTGGTATAGCAGAGAGCAATTCATTATTTTTTAATAGCCTTAAAATAGTAAACCCATCTAAAGGGAAAGGAAGCATGATATCTAATAAAATCAAGTCGGGCAGTTTAATTTCTAAGAAGCCCATTAATCTAGTTCCATTTTCAAGAGCGGTTATTTCAAACTCGCTATTGAGTAATTCAACTAAGGCTTCTCTTAATTGATCGTTATCTTCTACAATACAAACTGTTGGCTTCATTAATAAAAATTTAAAGATTTATTTGAGTTTAGGGTTTCTTTATTGGGAATTAAATAGGGAAAGGTTAATGAAATAATTGTTCCTTTATTTATTTGGCTTTTAATACTTATTTGTCCATTGTGTTGTTCTGAAAAATACTTTACAATTACCAAACCTAATCCAGTGCCCTCAATTAAGCCAACATTTTCGCCTCTTGCAAAAGGTTGAAATAATTTATTTTGGTCTTCTGAACTAATACCTATGCCCTGATCAATAAAATTTAATATGAATTTATTTGAATAGAATTTTACTTCTACAATAGGATCTACTGACCCTGACGAATATTTAAAGGCATTATTAAACAAGTTACTTACAATATGATTGAGCATTTTTTTATCGAAAAAAATAGCCCTTGGTTTATTTACTATTTTTATAACAACCTCTCTACCATCCAACCATGGATTAAATTGTTCTTGGATTATTTTTTCAATTTGTTCTATTATTGATAGTGATTCTAACTGAATTAATATTTTACCAGACTCTACCTTACTAATAAATAAAAACTCATTTAACAAATTAATCATGCCATCAATTTGGTTGATGATCATATCTGTATGCTTTTTTACAGTATCATTTTTAATTTTTTGTAACTTTTGAACTAATAGCTCTGTGTTAGAAAGTATTACAGATAAGGGTGTTCTTAATTCGTGCGACACCATATTCATGAAATTTGTTTTCAATTCATTTAGGTGCTTCTCTTTAGTTAGATTTTTCTTGAACTCTGTTTCATTTTTTACTTGTTCTGTAATATCAGTAAAGAAAATCATTACTCTTGGCGTTTCGAAGCCTTTCTGCGAATACTTTGTTAAATCGAATTTGAGTGTGATTTTATTCTTGTTAAAGGAGTTAATGACTACTTCTCTTTTGTTAGTATTATATTCTTCATTCTCAAAAAAATAATTTAACGTTTCTATGAATTTGGTTTCATTAGTACTAATGAAATTTGAAATACTCGACTGCAATGTTGCATTGTACGAGAATCCTGTATTCTTTACCCATTTAGTATTTGCAAAATGAATTTTTAATGAAGAATCAACTGTAATAACCAATTCATTGGTATTTTCAATCAGTGTACTAAACAATGCATCCATTACAATCACCTCTTTCTCCGACTCTCGAATACTAGTAATATCAATACCATATCCTATCATACTTAAAAATTCACCGTTCTCATATACTGGATAAAATTTTCTTAGAATATGAGAAGAAATATTTTTGTCATTGATAGATATCTCCTCCATCTCAACACTTTTTTGAGTAAGCTTCGCTTTTTCAAAAGCAGCACGCCGACTTTCTGCAATATTTATTGGACGATTACGATAAGACACATATTCAAAATCATCTTTCCCTATAATCCATTTACTTAATTCAGTAGACTTCACACCAATACTATTTACAAAAACATATTGGTGCTTATCATTAAATATGGCAATATCAGCAGGTATATTATTCAATAAATTTTCATAGAATTCTTTTTGACTAGTAATGGTTTCTAATGAGGTTTTAAGAATAGATATGTTTTTATAAGTCCACATATGGCCTTTTCCAGTTGCATCATCAATTACTGTATAATCCATATAAACTACTCGACCATCTTTCAAGAGAAACTCTTCATTAACTATATTTACAGCGTTTTGATACACTTGACTAATCCTATTAACAAAGCGTTCAGGATCATTCAATATTTTTTTTGCTGATTGTATAATATTTAAAAAGTCTACCCCTATTAGCTCCTCGGAATTTTCCAATAACTTAAATAGATTGCAAAAATGCTTATTGACATAGAAAATAGTATGATCAAACGATTCAAATAATATAGCATCACTAATATTATCTAAAACATTTTTCAGAAAATCATTATTGTATTTATTTGTCAAATTCATCAATTCAGATAAAAGTCAAATTTAATAGAACATCAGGCTAATTGACGAATTTATGACATTTATATGTCTTATATAAATATATTATTAACAAAATAGTTAAATAAAGCCAATTAAATTGATTCAACTTAAGTATTGATGACAAAATTATTATACAATTATTGATGATTATATACCATTAATTGATCTACTGAAAAAATGATACTTAAAAAATAATATCGACTTTCACTAAAACATTTTATGGTACAATTCGTATTAGTTTATCTATGCTTTGCTGTTGTTCTAGTCATTTCTTTTAGCAAAAAAAGCAGAAAAACTGCGAGATAATCATTGCAGTTAAGTAATTTTTCTATTCTGTGGTTACTGATTTTAATTTTAGCCCTTCCCCCTACAACAAAAATTCCGCTTATCAAAAAGGCTGTCCTAAATGGTAAAATGCTTACCAAGATGAACACCAAGCTACCTAACTTGATTTACTGCAATTATTGCTATTTAGATTGACCGTAATCAAATAGTTCATTTTCATCAATACAATGAGTATAATATAAATTTATAGGCAACTCATATTAATATATTTTACAATACAAATATTATTCCTATAAATTTCCTGTTTTTATCTTTACTTCATATCTAGTGTATTATTCATAAAAACCTAATGGCATGAAAACACCAACAGTCGAATTAAAACTTCCCATATTGCCAAATATGGAATTGATTGCCACACAAACTGCAGATATAATTGCTAACCACATGCATTTAACTGAAGAACAAAGTGGTGAAATTTCTATGGCCCTAATTGAAGCATGCATCAATGCTTTTGAGCACTCCAAAACAGAAAACAGTATTTATATTCATTTTATTATTGAAGAAAATTCAATGGTAATTAAAGTAATTGACCAGGGAATTGGTTTTGATAAATCAAAAGTTGAAATACCAAAAATTGAAAATAAAATTGGAAATGACGAACGTAAACGCGGATGGGGTTTACAGTTAATTCAAGCCTTAATGGATTCTGTTGAATTCGAATCGACAAACGCTGGCACAACAATAACAATGACAAAAAACAAATAATATGAGTGATTTTAAAACACAGGTAAAAGAATTAAACGAGGTTATAATAATAGAAACAGAGGGTTATTTAAATAACGAAGGGGGGCAAAAGGTTTATGATATTTGTATAGAAAGAATGAATTTAGGTAGCAGGAAATTTCTAATAAATTTAACTGGAACCAAAGTAGTTAATAGTATTGGCGTTTCTATTTTAATTGAAGTAATTGAAAAATTACAAGAGGTTGAAGGAAAACTTGGCTATTATAATATGGCTCCTATTGTTGAAAAAACATTCCATATTATGGGTTTATCTAAATACTCCTCATTATTTAAAACTGAAGAATCAGCGTTGGCTGAATTTTAATAATGGAAATAAGTATTGAAGCTTTACAGGTAAAATATCTAGAGTTAGAAACATTATTGGATTTTACCAATAACTTAAACTCATTCGAGAATACACCTGATTTATTACAAGAAATTCTAGTAAAATCATGTGGCGTACTAAATGCTTCAGCAGGTTTTATATTATTAGAAGATTCCAATACCGATATTCTAAATATAGAAGCACATTTCAACATCAATATCACGCCTTTACGTTCCATCATTTTTAATAAGAAAAAAGGATTCGTATACGACATAAAAAGTATTGGTAAAACAGTTTGTTTAGACATTGATACGAATGTGCATTTGTCTAAGATAAATGCCAAATATGCAATCATTGCTCCATTACAGCAGAAAAAGGATATTATTGGATTTATTGTTTTACTAGACAAAGAAAGCCGCAAAGGTTTATCGGCATTTGACGATTCAGATAGTAGCATGATTTCTGCTATTGCATCTCAGGCTAGCACTGCTTATAGCAATATCCAATTATTAGAAAAGATTCAACAGGCAAAATCGTTTAACGATAATGTCATGGAATCAATTGCTACTGGAGTAATTACTACTAATTTATTTGGAGAAATAAATCATATAAACCTAACAGCTGAAAAAATTTTAAACAAAGATCGCACAAGTTTCATAGGACACCATTATGGCTTTGTATTTGACCAAAATGAATCCCTTATAAATCTATTACTAGAATCAGAAACGGCACTTGAATTTAAATCTGAGTCTAATTTAACACTTGATTTTCATGGAAAGAAAACAACTGTTAACATTTCTATGTCTCCTCTTTTAAATGACCAACAACAACATATTGGTACAGTTATAGCCATGGAAGATTTGTCTAATCTCGACAAACTAAAATCTACTTTCCAAAAGTATGTATCCAAACAAATAGTTGACCAAATACTTATTAATGAAGACCTGCTGAACTTAGGCGGGCAAGAACAAGAGGTAACCATTCTATTTACTGATATCAGAGGATTTACCGCTATGTCGGAGAAAATGGTGCCAAACGAAGTAGTAGACACCTTAAACGACTACTTCAATCAAATGATTGAAGTAATTTTTAAATACAATGGTACACTTGATAAAATTATTGGGGATGCTTTAATGGTGGTTTTTGGCGCCCCACTCCCCGACACAAATGATGCAGACAATGCCCTATTAACTGCGGTTGAAATGCAAGAAAAACTAGTAGCATTTAACCAGAACCGAATTATTAATGGAAAACTTCCTGTTGAAATTGGCATTGGTATTAATAGAGGTAAAGTTATTAGCGGAAATATAGGATCTAGCCAACAAATGAATTATACTGTAATTGGCGATGCGGTAAACCTTGCATCAAGATTGTGTTCTGCCGCTAAAGTGGGCGAAATAATTATTTCAAATAGTGTTTGGGAAAACACAAAAGAAAAGAAAAAATACAATTGCCAAAAGTTAACCCCTATTAAAGTAAAAGGTAAATCAAAACCAATTGCCATTCGTTCTATCCAACACAAAAAAAATACTGAAATTACCTATTTAGCTTTGTTTGAAATGCTAGAATCTTTCCAAACAAATAATATTCCCTCTAGTTATAGTTATCATAATATACACCATATAAAAGCGGTAGTTGATGCAGTTAAATTTTATGGAAAAAAAGAACAAGTATCAAAACAAGATTTGCTATACTTGCAATTAGCAGCATGGCTACATGATATTGGATTTGTTTGGAGCCCAGTTGATCACGAAAAAAAGGGATGTGAGTACGCAAAAACAATATTAACGCAGTTAGGATTTTCAATTGATATTATTGAAAAAATTAACGGAATGATTATGGCAACTAAAATTCCGCAAAGCCCAAAGAATTTATTAGAAAAAATTATTTGCGACGCAGACCTTGATTATATTGGCAAAGACAATTATGCAGAAATAAGTGGTTTATTATTAGAAGAAATTTCATTGAAAAACGATATCTCTGAAATTGATTGGCTAATTATTCAAAAAAAGTTTCTTGAGTCGCATACCTATTTCACAAAAACAGCTAAACAATTAAGGACAAAAAATAAAAATAAAATATTAGTTGATATAACCAATAAAATTGAAGCATATCATGGCAGAAGCTAAACATAATAAATCAAAAACACATTTTCAATTAGATAGAATTTCCTTTTTTACAGATGGCGTATTTGCTATTGCTATTACATTATTGGTCATTGAATTTAAAGTTCCTGTAATAGCACATCCAGAAGACAAATTACTTTGGGAAAAGCTACACGAAATGGGTTGGCAGTTTTTAGGTTTTATTATTAGCTTCTGTATTGTTGGTTATTACTGGTCGGTTCATCACCGCGTTTTTGGTTATATTGAACATTATACCAATGACCTTATTTGGCTAAATCTTTTCTTTCTATTCTCAGTAGTATTATTGCCTTTTAGCTCTGGCCTATTAGGAGAATATGCTTCAGAAAGTGACATGCTATTGCCTTATGCCTTTTATGTGATTAATATATGCCTTACAGCCATTATGAATGCCTTGTTATGGGTTTATGTTAGTAATCCTAAAAGAAGCCTCTTAACCCATGAAATATCAAAAGAAAGGATACAACTAGGGTTATTCTTTACAATGGTATTGCCAACTATTTTCATTCTATCTCTGATTGTTTCTTTTGCTTACCCCATGTTGGGCCGCTTAATTCCATTAACTATACCATTTGTACTTCGATATGGATTAACTGGACTCGTTAAAAGAGCCGAAAGAATGGAACATAAAAGAAAAATAGAACTTGCTGATTAAATCAGTTTACAACTTTATAATTTTTCTAATCCAGCTTCCACCAATCGAATAGTCCAGAAATCAATGGCACGATTAGGATCTGTGATATAGGTATATGGCATATAAAAGTATCCATTATCACCCCAATTGATCCCCCAAGAATTTCTTACTATAAAATATTGTTTTTCATCATCATACCCCACCGCCATTACTGCATGTCCTCCTAGTCTTTGTTCAGAAAAAGCAGGCATAGGCATGATACCATTTTTATTGATTGATTTAAAACGCTCATATACCGAAAATCCAAACACAAAAGGAAAGCCCTGTGCTAAACAAGATTGCAGTAACCCAATATTGGAATTATTTAAACGCATATAACTCAGTACTTGATTGGTGGCTGCTTTTTCATACAATGCTTCTGGAGGTTTAATAGTAAAATCGTTTACTATATAAGGCCAATCATTTTCTGAACAAACACCTTGCAAATTCATAGTTTTTATTCCGTCTCTTAAAAAAGCACCACTGTCTGAATAGATTGTATTAAGTAAAACCCTTTCGTTGTAATAGATAAATAATCGAGAAGGAATAAAATCTGGAATTGATTGCTTTTTTTGTTCGAACTGAAATGCCGCTGCTAAAGCATTTGCCGTACAACTGCCTAAAATACCTTGCTCATATACTTCAGGACAATTAGAACGTAAATCTACATTTTTGGGTAGCGTACGCATCACCATCATTGGTGCGGTATATAATAAATCTCTGTGGTCGGGTAAATCTGGAAGCCATCCAAATGAATTTGCCATTTTTTGATGTTGTTTATGTTATGAAACAAGTCATTTTATCATTAAATGCTTACCCAACAAACATCGTTATCCGTCAATAAAAAAAACGGATATTATCACCGAAAAAGGTTCAGTGGTTTATACAATAATTAATAACTATTGCTGATATTTAAGTTCAAACAACCGTTCCTATAGCACCAAATTCAGATGGCGAAAGTTCAAATATACTGGTTGGTGTTAAACCCTCTTCCCTACTATGAGACACATAGAGAATGGTAGTTGTAGACTGATGTACAATTTGCTGAATCATGGTTATAATCAAGGCAGCAGATGCATCATCAAGCCCAGCAGTAGGCTCATCTAAAATTAATAGTGGCGGATGTTTAACCATAGCACGAGCTATTAAAACCATCCGCTGCTGTGCTAAGGTTAAAAACTGAATAGCTTTATTTCTTTGTGGGTAAAGTTGAATAAAGTGCAACCATTCTTGCGCTAATCGTTTCTGTTGGTCTGTGGGTTTAATGTATAATCCAATAGAATCATTAAAACCTGAAATAATCATTTTTTCAATGGAGTCTTGCCTAGAAAAGTGCTGTGTAAGCGATGCATTAAAATAACCAATTTTCTGTTTGATATCCCATACGGTTTCACCTGATCCTTTCTTTTTGCCAAAGAGGTATAGTTCTTGTCCATATCCTTTCGGATTGTCTCCAATAATAAGCGACAATATGGTTGTTTTACCACTACCATTAGGACCAATTAATTGCCAAAATTCACCAGCGTTAATTGTCCAATTAATATCTTTCACTATTGGTCTTTCATCATAACTTACCGAAACATTAATTAATGCAACTAAAGGATTTAAAGGGATATCATAAGTTGTTAATGGTAATGGCAAAGTTAAATCTGTGCCTACTTGAAACTGACCTTTAATATCCAAAAGCAAATGCGCTAAACTTTCATGAGCAATTAAGTCATTATTATGATAAGAAAAATAATGGGTGATAAATGGGAATATCTCTTTTTTTCTATGAAATATTTGAATGATCGGAATTGTTTGAGCAATTGATTCAAACTTTTTTAAAACAACCGCTTGCGTTGCAAAATCTAAATGATCATACACTTCGTCTACAATAAAATAAGCGGGATTCTGGCTAAGTAAATATTGGAGTAATGCTTTTTTTTGTTCGCCACTAGACAATGAATGCAAAGGCCGATTAAACCCTGTATCGAAACCTGTTTCTCCGTGAAAAAATTCTTTGTTTAAAAACTGGTCCAGTGCTTCACCAGAAAAAATTGCGGCATTATTATTAAACCCATCATATACTTGCAATAAAGGATGTTTACAAATAAGGCCCATAACAAGGGCCTTATTTGCATTTGCTGGCAAGTATATAGCAATATGGTTTCTTACTTTCATTCTAGAAAATGAAAGTAAGTATAATATTTACTTTGTGAGAAATTAATCACGAATTAAAGTGACCATCCCTTTTTTAAATACATTTTTATTATTGATATCTGAACATGAAATAACCCAAGCATAGGTTTCCATAGAACCTAATGAGCCCTTTATTAATCCATCCCATCCATTTTTAAGATCATTAGTTTCAAAAATCAATTTACCCCAACGGTCAAATACTCTAAAATAATCTAGTTTAGAAATTCCTATATAAAATGGCAATAATACATCATTAACACCATCGCCATTTGGCGTAAAACCGGTTGGAACAAACACATCAGGCTTATTAAATACCCAAACTTCTTGACGATCATTAACAACACATTTATTTGTATCTGTGATTGCAATTGTATAATAAATTTTATCTGGGTCTGTTGCCTGATAAATAGCCAATGGTGTTCGAACTTTGGTGTCAGATAATCCTAATGGTGGAGACCATAAATAACTTGTTCCACCAAGCATTGCTGAAAGTAAAATAGGATTATTTCTAGTAGCATTTACAATAGAATAAGTAATTGGATTTCTAACATTATGAATTATAATATCTCTCTGCAATGTATCTCTTAATCCAGGGCAAATATCACTTTCAACAATTAAAGTAATAGAAAAAGTACCAGGAGCAGTAAAAGTATATTGTGTCTGTTTAGTATTATTAAAAACAGAATTTCCGATTTTCCAACTTACCACTTTGTAGTCAGTAGATCCAAAACCTGGCATACTATTACTTGTAAAAATGATAGGTACATCTACACAAAAACTAGAGTTTATAAAATTAGCCTTAGGCTTTCCAACAACTGTAACTTTCTTTGATTTTGTATTATAAACACAACTACTATCTGCTTTAATAGTTAATGAAATCGTATAAACACCAGCATTAGTATATGTATGGTTAGGGCTTTCTATATTAGAATTAAAGCCATCGCCAAAATCCCAACTATATTTATCGAATTTAGTATTGCCTACACCAAGTTTGCTAGTGTTAAGGAATAAGTTATTGGTATTCTGACAACTAGTATTTATAACAAAATCAGCAATTGGAGATTCATAAACAAAAATTCTTTTCTTAATTATTTTTGAAATATAACCATTGGAATCTTGTACATATAAAGAAGGCCAATAAACACCTGGCAGAAGGTAAGTATGTTCTGCAACAGAACCAGTATCTGAAACGCCATCCCCAAAACTCCACCACCTTTTTACAATTTTGCTATTAATTGAAGTTGAAGCATCAATAAAAGTAAATTTATTAGGTTGTGAGCAATCGCTAGCAGTGCTAACATTGAAATCTGGAATAATTATTGAATAGGTAATAAATAATACTGATGCAGTATCAGATTTACAACCATATAAACTCAATGCAATTAGTTTAACTAATACACTATCATTTGCATTTATAATTGTATATGGATTAAGGATAATACCAGTATTTGAGGCTAATAATGCTCCTGTAATTGGATTGTTTATCCTCCATAAATAATTGTTGTTTGCAAATGGATAGTCAATTGCCGTAATATTATTGCCTCCAGTAATAACGAAAGGCGGATAAGACTGATACAATGAAACATTTAAATTTGCTTTAGCCGGTGGATGAGTATTAAATGTTTTAGTTAATGTATCACTACATCCATACTTATTTATTGAGACCAAAGTAATATCATACAAACTATCCATTATACCAGTATTGGTTAAATTAAATACTGGATTAAAATTTTTAGAACTATCAATTACAATACCAGTTCCCATTTTTTCGTAAGTACTTCTTCTTCTTACAGACCATTGATAGATTCCCGTCAACAAATTGTCTCCATTCCCAAGATTCGTTACATTCCTTAAACGAAGTACCCAACTAGAACAACTATCAGCAATTGGATAATTGAAATCAGCCTTAGGTCTTGGATGTAAATTGAAAAATTGAATTATTGAATCTATACAACCATTAGCATTAGATTCAATTAGTTTTAATTGATACACAATATCAATCAAAGAATTACTATTTGGAAAAATGCTAATTATAGTTGTATTGTTAACATTGAGCACCTGTGGTGTATTATTTGTTGTAGGAATGCTTGTCCAAATCCACTTTCTATTTGAAATAGCAACAGCATTAGCATCTGAATAAGCAGTTGCAGATACGGTAGATAAACCACAACCTTCTGTTTGACTTAGTGTAAGAATTGGTTTTGGATTAGCTAATGTTATAACAATTTTTGTTACAGAATCAGGACCACAACCATTGTCATTTGCAACATATAATTTTATATTAAAAGAAGTTCCGGGCTTATTAATAGACATTGCAGAAGGATCACTATTTGTACTAAATAAGCTGTCATTCAAATACCATTTATAAATAGTTGAATTGCTACTTTTATTGCTAAAGTTTACAACCATCGGAACACAAGAACTGATTGGATTTGGAATAAAATCAGCAATTGGCTTTGGTAAAATGATAATTGATTTATGTAATATTCCTACACAACCGGTTAAAGTATTAGTTGCTTCTAAACTTATATCAAATTTCACGGGGGTTAATTGTGTAGCCGGAATTGAAAATAATTGACTAAGCTTAGCTGAATCTGTTGATTGTAATACTCCATCAACAAACCATTTAAAAGTTAATTTTCCAGCTTCTGTATTAATTGTTTCATTGGTGAAATTTATGGTTTGTTTAGGACCACAATAAACAGAATCTACTGAAGAAAATTTTACTGTAGGAGATTGAGTGATACTAATTATTTTTTGCGTTGTATCTGAACATCCATTGCTGCTATACCCAACCATAACCACCTTATAATTTCCAGCATTTTTAAATTGATAGCTACTTGAATTGCCATTATAGTCAGCAATTGGCGTTCCGTCAGAAGCTGTATAGTACCATTTAACTTTAGTGTAATCTGACTGGTTTATATAGGTATTAAAATCAAATGGAGAACAATTTGTTACACCGGCATTTGTTGCAAATTGGGCTTTTACCGATGGGTTAACTACAACAGTTATTGTTTCGTTATAAGCACAATTATTTGAAGTTAGCGTGATATTATATAAAACAGTAATTGGCTGATTGGTTTGATTAATCAATACCTCATTAATACTATTACCAGATCCAGTAGCAGCTAAATTTGAAATGCCATTTACAAAAAGTCTTTGCCAATTAAAACTTGTGTTTGGAATAGAGCTAGCAAAGACGTAATTGAAATTAGTATTAGTACATATTGTTGTTGTACTCTGAGACGAAATTAATTTTGGTTTTGGCAGTACAGAAACTATTAATGAAAAATCAGCCCCTATACAAATTCCGTTTGTAGGAGTGATTTTATAGGTAGCTTTTAAAACGTTATTGACAGAAGTATTTATCAAGGTGCCTGTTACGTTATTTTGCGAAGCTCCTGCTATCCCACCAACCATACCCAAATCTACATTTGGTATTGACCAGCTATAAGTAGTTCCCGAAGGAATTAAATCTGTTCCATTTAAAAGATTCGCAGTGAACATATTTTCACTACAAATAGTGGTCGTATTATTTGCAATAACTGGTGTTGGTTTCACTGTAACTGTAACAGTAAATGTTGTGCCAGAGCAGTTTCCATTAATTGGTGTAACTGTATACACTAAAGTTTGTACAACATTTGATAAATTAGAAAGTGTTTGACCTATACTTGTTTGACCAACCACTTGATTGCTTTGACCTGTTACATTCACATTCGATACAACAGTCCAAGTATACAATGTGTTTGCAGGAACAATGTCTGTAACATTAACAGGTGTAACCGTAAATCCTAAACCACTACATATTGTTCTGGTAACATTTGCAATAACTGGGGTTGGATTTACCGTAACAGTTACCGTAAATGATCCGCCAACACAGCTGCCTGTAGCGCCACTAATTGGCGTAACCGTATATATTAATGTTTGTACAATATTCGATACATTAGTCAGTGTTTGACCAATACTTGATTGACCAACCACTTGATTGCTCTGACCTGTTACGTTTGCATTCGTTGCAACAGTCCAAGTATATAATGTGTTTATTGGAACAATATCTGTACCATTAATTGGTGTAACTGTAAATGCTAAACCACTACATACTGTTCGAACAACATTTGCTATAACTGGCTTTGGACTAACTGATACCGTTACGTTAAAAGGAGCGCCAATACAAGTTCCATTAAATGGAGTGACTGTATAAACTACTGTTTGTGTAGTATTGGTTAAATTAGTAAGTGTTTGATCAATACTTAACTGACTAACTGATTGATTTGATTCTCCTGTAATATTTGTATTATCAATAAATGTCCAAGTATACCGAGTGTTTGGAGGTACAATATCTGTTCCATTTATTGGCATATATATAAATGGTGTTCCGCTACAAATATTTTTGGTAGTATTTGCAATGAGTGGTGTTGGATTTACTGTTACAATTAGCAGAAATATTGCGCCATTGCATGTTCCAGCTACGCCACTTGTTGGCGTTACTAAATACACTACCTGTTGTATCGTATTAGTTAAATTAACAAGTGTTTGACTAATAGCTGTCTTACCTACTATTTGATCTGATTCACCTGTAATGTTTCCATTATCAATAATAGTCCAAGTATAAGTTGTATTTGCAGGCACAATGTCTGTGCCATTTATTGGTGTTTTTGAAAAAGGCACCCCGCTACAGGTACTTGTTAATTGAGTGCTAATTATTGGCTTTGGATTTACGGTAACTGTTAATGTAAATGGTGCTCCCAAACAACTTCCAACATCTCCACTTTTTGGTGTAACTGTATACACAACATTTTGAGCAATATTGGTTAAGTTTATTAAGGTTTGACTAATATTAGTTTGACTAATTCCTTGACTTGATTCTCCTGTAATATTTACATTATCAACCACTGTCCAAGTATAAGTTGTACCTATTGGCACAATATCTGTACCATTAGTAGGTGTTGTTGAAAACACCATTTCACTACATATCGATTTAGCAATATTAGCAATTACTGGAGTTGGATTTACCGTAATAGTTACCGTAAATGAAGCACCATCACAATTTGCAAAACTTGGCACTACTGTATATGTTGCAGTTTGTATGGTATTGGTACTATTATTTAAAATTGCTGAAATTGTTGATTGACCATTCATAGCAGTTCCACCAAGTAACCCATTTGTTACAACAGGTATACCCCATGAATAGGTTGTTCCAGTTGGTATTACATCGCCGTTAACCATATTAAACAACGGTATAGAAAAAGCCGAACCACTACAAACCGAACTTGTTTTATTTGATACCACTGGTTTGGGATTTACCCTAATAGTTAATGTAAATGGATCTCCAACACAATTGCCTGCAGCACCACTTGTAGGTATTATTGTATAAATAATGTCTTGCGGACTACTTGTTAAATTGACAAGTGATTGACTAATTCCTGATTGACCAATTGGCTGTGCGCTCTGCCCCGTTACATTAGAATTAGTAGAAATTGTCCAAACATATGTGGTATTGATAGGTATTATTGTAGCACTTGTTGGTTGCCCATTAATTGGCGTAAGCGAAAATGAAGACCCACTACATATTGATTGTAAAATATTAGGAATTTTAGGTGTAGGATTTACCGTAACTATAACTGTAAAGGAAGAACCTCCACAATTATTACTTATTGGAAATACAGTGTATGTGGCGGTTTGAACTGTATTTGTTGGATTAATTAATATAGCACTAATACTAGTTGCATTAGTTCCAATTGCTCCACCTTGTAATCCACCAGTAACAACGGGAATACCCCATGAGTAAGTTATTCCTGCTTGAAATAAATCGCCGTTCAATCCACTTGCCGGAGAAATACTAAAGTTTGTGCCACTGCATATTGTAGCTGATTTATTATTTATAATAGGCTTAGGGTTTATAGTTACAGTAAGTGTAAAAGGAGCACCAACACAATTGCCTGCAACTCCACTTATTGGCGTAACAGTATAAACAACAGTTGCAGTTAAAATATTTGAAAGGTTGATTAATGTTTGACTAATACTTGATTGGCCTATGGATTGATTCGATTCTCCTGTAACATTTGAATTATCAATTACAGTCCAAGTATACAAAGTATTTAAAGGAACAATATCTAACCCATTAACTGGACTTTTTACAAATGGCAAACCACTGCAAGCAATTACAGTTGTATTTGCAATAACTGGTTTTGGATTTACAGTAACGGTTACTGTAAATGATGCGCCTTCGCAACTACCTGCAGCACCGCTTACTGGCGTTACTGTGTATACTAAGGTTTGTACAATATTCGATACATTAGTAAGTGTTTGACCTATGCTTGATTGACCAACTGCTTGATTGCTCTGACCTGTTACATTTGCATTCGTTGCAACAGTCCAAGTGTATAAT